>CANTHI010000058.1 GCA_947653505.1 uncultured Eubacterium sp. | reverse complement strand
GGCGCACTGCAAATTCCTTCGCATAACGGTCTTTTAAATAGTACATTCCGTTTGTGCCGGTACAGCGTCCGATCGTCTTTGCAATGCACTGAGCGCTTGTCATTAACGGCAGATAACCGTAAATAATCAGCTCGCCTGTCTCATTGTTCCGTGCCCGCAGCTCTTTTTTATTCAGTTCCAGCGGAATGGTATCATAGCTCCATCCCAGACGGTAAAAGCCTGCTTTTGCCTCATCCGAATACGTATACAGGCTGTGATCCAGTGTGCAGCGCCGCTGGTCTGTGTGCATCTGTTGCAAAAATCCCAGCTCGTCCATCGTTCTGACCAGATAACCGTCCACGATACTGCAAATCTCTGTCCAATGTTTCGCATAGAACTGAGCCGTCCGGCTGCGGAACACCGGAGGCAGTACGAGATATGCCTGTTTGCCCGCTGCATGAACACGGCCGGCATGTTCTTTTAATTGTGCGGGAACATGCGCATGTCTGTATATCTGACCGTCCAGATAAACGCGGCTTATAAAATCCTGCTCCAGTACGGCGTCAAGCTGCGCTTCCTCTTCCACTACGGCGGTAAAATAAGGCTCTGTACCGGAAAAACCGCTCTGGATATCCATCTGCTGGCACGGGCTGGCCGGTACCGGAACTGGTGCCGTTCTGCGGCATTTTTTCAGCATCTGTGTTTCCAGCTGCTCCAGCGCCTCGCGGCGGAGCTGGTTAAGCATCTGTTTTGGCAGAAATACTTTGTCCTGCATCTGTATGGTTATCTGTTCTATTTCAAACGGCGTATTTCCGGTTTTAGACAGCTGCGTCAGAACCGTATCCCTGTCCAGCGGCTGCTTTTTTGCGGCCTGTACAAGCCCGTACCGGACACATACGCTATGTCCGCCTGCAGACACCGTAAGCTCTGCCGGTTCACCTGTGTGCAGGCTGGCCGCGGCCTGTACGGGGATCTTTTTTTCCGGAAAAAGCCCTGTATCTGCCAGCTCACTTTTTTCATAGCCCGGGCGGTTTTTTGCGATCATCTGCGGACCATTATGCTTTGTATAATAGCCGTCGGTAAATCCGCTCCGGTTTCCGGTCTGCAGCAGACGTTCATAGTCCTGAGGACTCACGTTTACCATACCTTTTTCCAGATACTGGTCGATATAACGACGATAGACTGCCGTAACACCAGCGGCATATCCGGCTGATTTCATCCGGCCTTCGATTTTAAACGAAGTAATGCCAGCCTGAATCAGCTGCGGAATCTGGTCAATCGTACATAAGTCTTTCGGACTGAGCGGATAACCGTTTTTTTCAACCGGATTTTTTTCAGCGTCCAGCACCGTATAAGGCAGGCGGCACGGCTGTGCGCAGCGTCCGCGATTGCCGCTCCTGCCGCCAAGCATACTGCTGAGCAGACACTGTCCGGAATAGCAGTAGCAGAGTGCCCCGTGTACAAAGCATTCGATCTCAAGGTCTGTCTGGCTGCGAATCGTCTGTATTTCTTCCAGCGAAAGCTCTCTGGCTGGTACAATCCGCGACACTCCAAGTCTTTGCAAATAAGAGAAACCATATGCACTGGCAACCGACATCTGCGTGCTGACATGCACCGGCAGATCTGCAAACCAGTCCTGAATCAGCCGCATCACACCAAAATCCTGTACAATCACCGCATCGAGTCCCTGCAGATAATACGGCAGCAGATACTCATATAAACCACTGATCTCTGACTGCTTTAACAGCGTATTCACGGTTAAATACAGCTTTTTTCCATGCATATGCACCAGATCAATCGCCCCCAGCAGCTCTTCCTGTGTAAAATTTTTTGCATATGCCCTTGCGCCAAACTGGCTGCCGCCAGCATATACCGCATCCGCGCCTGCTGCAATCACCGCCCTGCAGATCTCAGGAGAACCTGCAGGCGCCAGCAGCTCTGGGGCTTTTTCAGAACCTTTTAAAGCCATCAGCCCAGGCTCTTTTTGTTTTGAAGTGTTATCTGCCATCTTTTATCCTTTTCCCCTGCTTTCGAAGCTTCTATTTTTTTCCTTTTTTCCTTCTTTCCTGCTTTCTGCCACAGAATCAAAATAGGGACAGATTGGCTCCATCCCCTTTTTCTGATCACGCGCTGCGTTTAACGCTTGCGTTTTTTTCCTTTTTTTGACTTTTTCTTATACTTTTCCACATGCTCCTGACGCTCCAGCTCCGCGATCTGCTTTGCGAGCGCTTTGATCTCCGGATCGTCATCATCGTCTACCTCGGACATCACCGATGAGATAAATTCATCGTCGTCATCCGGCTCCGGCACGGGGCCTTCATCCGTAAGCTCATGTCTGGCCGCTGGCGCCAGCAGCTCCTCCAGCTCTTCTTTGGAAAGCTCCGGCATCGTACGCTGCGGTTCCCTGATCGGTCCCAGCAGTTCTGCCAGCTCCTCCTCCGAAAGTCCCGGCGTCAGCACAATGGAATTTTTCGACGAAGCAAACAGCCCCCGCAGCGGATCCGGTTCCCGCCCGTCAGCTTCCTCCGGAGTCTCCAACGCTGTATCGGAAAACTCTTCCTGCGGATTAGCTGTCTGCGCAGCTCCGCTTTCTGATTGTTCCGTGTTTTGTTCAAAAGCAGCTGTCTGCGGCTCTGATTCTGCGGCTGAATCCTGTAGGGAGTCTTCTGCCGCTGCAGACGCAGCCCCTGCTCCGGTCTCTGCGGTTTTGGAAGTTCCGGTTTCTGTTCCGGCTGCTGGCACATCTTCTGCCTGTACGGTTTGGGAAGCTTCGGTTTCTGTTGCAGCAGCATCCTTTGCAGTTTCAGCCGTTTGGAAAGTATTATCTGCAGCTGTTTCAGAACCCTTTACATTTCCGGCTGCCGGGGCGGTTGCTGCCGGTGTCTGGCTTGTTTCCACTCCGGCTGGCCGGATAGTATTTTCTACAGAGTCTGCCGCCTGGGAGTGTGCATTCTGAAAAGCTCCCTGCGCGAAACTTTCTTTTCCAATATTTTTTGTTTCAATGTCCTTTGTTTCTATATCCTTTGTTTCTATGTTTTTTATTTCAACATTTTTTGTTTCAATATCTTTCGTTTCAGCATCTTCTGTTTCCATGCCTTCTGTTTCAGTATCTGCTATCTCAGAACCATTAGTTCCACAACCCGCTGCACCGGAAGCATTTATTTCAGTGCCTGTTGTTTCACCATTCGTTTCAGTGTCCACTGTTCCAGAATCCGCTGTTTCAGAACCTTCTGTTCCAGAGCCAGCTGTTCCAGAACCATTCGTCTCAGTGTCCACTGCTCCGGAACTATTCGTTTCAGTATCCGCTGTTCCGGAACCATTTGTTTTAGTATCCGCTGTTCCGGAACTATTCGTTTCAGTGTCCCCTATTCCAAAATCATTCGTTCCAGTACCCGCTGATCCAGCATCATTCGTTTCAGTACCTGCTGTTTCCAGTCTTTCCAGCTCAGATGCCCCGGCATCCCCCACAGGCCCTTTTCCGGTAACTACAGCGTTCTCATCAGCGGCTCCTTTCCGGCCAGATGCTGCTGCATCTTTGTAAAAGCTGTCCTTTCCGGATGCTGCTGATGTTTTTACGACAGTATCCTCTTTTGCTGCTGCCATGCCAGATGGCGCATGATCTTCCACGGAATCTGCCTCTCCGGCAAGCTCAGCCATTGTCTCCTGAATCGCGTCCCGCAGCTGTATGACCTCGTCTTTTGGAAGCTCTACAGGAGTCAGAAGCTCTTCCGGCTCCTGTGTCAAGGGCATCCGCTGCTTTGTACGCCCTTTCGCTTCCGAATTTTTTTTTCCTGCCGGCGTACGGTCCTCCCCCGCTGTCGCAGAAGACGCAGCGCCGAGCAGCGCGTCTGCCAGCGTCGCTTCCAGCTTTTCCTTATTCAGCCGCAGTTCTTTGTTGACTGCTTCAACTTCACGTTTCTCCTGCTGGGTCAGGCGGAGCATTTCTTCAAACTGGCGGTTACGTTCCTCTGCCACTTTTGCATTGCCTGCCAGCATCTGGTATCTTTCTTCCAGTCTCTTGTAGCTTTCCTCCAGCTGGCTCTCACGGCCGGACTTCTGATTGCGTTCCTGCCGTTCCCGATTTAATTTTTCGAGCAGCTCCTCGACCTTCATCTGGGTATCTACCAGCTCATGCTTTAACTCAAACAGGTCTTTTTCTGCCTTTTTATAATTTTCCTCCGCAGTCTCAAACTGTTTTTTTGCCTTAAAGAAATCATCTGCTATATTCAGCTGAATCAGAATGGACTTCATATCGTTTGGAATCCTGCGGTATTCATCACGCTCTGTAATCTCTGAAATCTTCGTATTAATATAAGATGCAACGTGCTGCAGATATCCTTCTTCCTCATAACCGCTTAACGTATATACTTTCCCTGCAATCATTACATCCGTACTTTTTTTAGCAGCCATTGTTTTATCCTCCGTCTATCCATTATACAGAGTTCTTTCAGGAAAAACAACCATTATTTTACAATTCCAAAGTGATGGTAAGCACAATCAGTCGCCACGCGGCCTTTGGGTGTGCGGCTGATCAGCCCGTTCTGCACTAAAAAAGGCTCGTAAACGTCCTCGATCGTGCCGGAATCCTCCCCGATGGCAGCCGCAAGCGTGTCAAGCCCGACCGGGCCGCCGCCAAACTTCTGGATAATCGTCAGCAGTATCGTACGGTCGTTCTGGTCCAGTCCCATTTTGTCCACTTCCAGCAGGTCCAGGGAAAATGCCGCTACTTCCTTTGTAATCTCCCCGTCGTATTTCACCTGCGCAAAATCCCTGACCCGTTTTAACAGCCGGTTTGCCAGACGCGGCGTGCCTCTGGAACGGCGCGCCAGTTCATAGGCGCCCTCCGGATCAATCTCTACCTCCAGCTTTGCGGCGGAATGCCGGATAATCGTCCGCAGCTCGTCTACCGTATAAAATTCCAGATGGTGAATCACTCCGAACCGGTCACGCAGCGGCGCCGACAGCAGTCCGGCTCTCGTTGTCGCGCCTACCAGCGTAAAATGCGGCAGGTCCAGACGAATCGAGCGTGCCGTCGCACCTTTTCCAATCATAATATCAATCGCGTAATCTTCCATCGCCGGATATAATACCTCTTCCACCTGACGGTTCAGCCGGTGGATTTCGTCCACAAATAAAATATCCCCTTCCTGCAGCCCGCTTAAAATCGCAGCCATCTCTCCCGGCTTTGCGATCGCAGGACCGGAAGTAATCTTCATATGCGTACCCATCTCATTTGCGATAATACCGGATAACGTCGTCTTGCCCAGTCCCGGCGGGCCGAAAAAAAGAACATGATCCAGCGCTTCCCCCCGCTGCTTTGCCGCTTCAATATATACTTTCAGATTCTGTTTTGCCTTCTCCTGCCCGATATATTCATCTAAGGTCTGCGGGCGGAGACTTTTTTCCACAACAAGATCTTCTTCCTGAATCTGGGTGGAAATCACCCGTTTTTCCATATGGGGAACCTGCCTTTCCAAGCAAAATCCATAACTGCTTATTTATCTCACAGACATTTTTATATCATAGACATATTTTTTAATGCCAGCTTTAACAGCGCTTCGACTTCCATTTCATCGGCAGCCTCAATGCCGCCCAGCGCTTTCCATGCCTCCTGGGGAGAATAGCCAAGCGCCGTCAGCGCCATCACCGCTTCTGCTTTTGCGCCGGAGGCATCGGTCTGCGCATCCTGTACATGCGCCATCTTCTGCTCAAACGCGTCCTCCAGACTGATTTTATCTTTTAACTCCAGAATCAGACGCTGGGCTGTTTTGATCCCGACACCCGGTGTCTTCGCAATCGCTTTTGCATCATCCCCAAGTATCGCAAACCGCAGATCATCCGTAGTCATCACCGATAGGATGGCCAGCGCGTTTTTCGGTCCGACGCCGCTTACCCCGATCAGCAGCTTGAAAACACCCAGATCGTCTTTTGTCAGAAAACCGAACAGCGTCAGCGCATCTTCCCGCACCTGCAGCCACGTATGTATTTTTACCGGCTCACCCATCGCAGGCAGATGGTCCAGCACCTGTCCGGGCACAAACACCTGCCAGCCGATACCGGACACATCAATCACAATACTATCCGGCAGAATATCTGCCAGCTTTCCTTTTATATAAGATATCATGCTGCAAAAACCTTTCTTTTTATCTTAAAGATCATATGCAAAAAACTTCCTGTTTTATCTTATTTTATCTTAAAGATCACGCTATAAAAACTTTCCTTTTGGCAGACGCAGCAGTATCTCCTGCGCCGTAATCCCGATTACGATGCCTGTCGCAACTCCGGATAATACTAATACCGGAGCATAATAAAACAGGTTCCTGTTTTCCACGATCAGTACCGCTACCAGAATCTGTCCCAGATTGTGGGTAATGCCTCCGGCTGCGCTAATCGAAAGAATCCGGAATCTTCCTGTCTGCTTTAGCATTACCATACATCCAAAGCTGAGCAGGCCTCCTGCCAGACTGTACAAAATGCTGAACAGATTCCCAAACAGCAGTCCAGCCAGCAGAATCCGCAGCACGGAAATGGTCAGCGCGGCCCGGATTCCCATCTGATATAACATCAGAATCACGACAATATTGGCCAGTCCGAGTCTGACACCCGGTATGCCAAAGGAAAACGGAATCAGCGACTCGACATAGCTGCATATGAGCGCAAGAGCCAGAAACAGACCCAGATATGCTGTTTTTTTCATATTGGCAAGCTCCTCTCACTGCGACATGGAGTCGAGTCCCGCATCCTTTCCACCCTCTATCTGAACAACAATTTTGTGGGGCAGGCAGACAATCGTTTCTCCCTGTCTGGATATGGCTTTCTGATGGACACACAGCTGGTCCGGACAGTCTGCCTGTATCATTTTCGCCTTCTGCTGCGCGATTTCAAGCGTATTGATCACTTTCCCGTCTTTGCGTATCGGAATACACTGGTCCTGCCCGAGCCCGTAAGTCCCATAAAGTTTTCCATCGGACAAAATCTGCACCGTTGTCCCGCCCTTTTGTACAAATACGCGGACAGCAAAAAGTCCGGCGGCTCCGGCCAGAAGCAACAGACTGATCAGGATCACATCTGCTTTTGTTACCCGTTTTGCTCTGTTCTCCATGTTGATTTTGTCCTTATCATGCTTTTAGCTGATTTACCTGACTGGTCCGGTTTACCTGCGTACCATAATAATAAAATCCACGACACTCATCCAGCCGTACGGACACAATCTTTCCGGTCAGCTGTGCGGTGCCTTTCAAATGAACCGTTGCGTTCGTATCCAGTTTTCCGGTGACAAGCGTCGGGTCATGATCATTGACGCCTTCCACAAGCACCTTCTGGATACTGCCCGTCAGCTGCTCCGCTTTCTTTGCCGTAATCTCCTGCACTTTTTTCAGCAGCCGGTCAAAGCGTTCCTTCACGACCTCCTCCGGCACCTGCCCGCTCAATTCTGCTGCCGGCGTCCCGCTGCGTCTGGAGTAAATAAACGTAAACACAGAATCAAATCCGGCCATCTCTGCCACTTCCATCGTTTCCTGAAAATCTTCCTCCGTCTCCCCCGGAAATCCTACAATGATGTCCGTCGTAATGGCAATCTCCGGTATCGCTTCGCGCACCTTTTCCACCAGCCTTACATACGTCTCCCTGCTGTAATGGCGGTTCATGGCCTGTAAGATGCGGGTACTTCCGGACTGCAGCGGCAGATGCAGGTGACGGCAGATTTTTTTGGAATGCGCCATAACCGAGATCAGCTCGTCCGACAAATCTTTCGGATGGGAAGTCATAAACCGGATGCGCTCAATGCCGTCGATGTTTTCCACCTCCTGCAGCAGCTGCGCAAAAGTCACCTTCGGTTCCAGCGTCTGCCCATACGAATTGACGTTTTGTCCAAGCAGCATGATTTCAATAACCCCATCCGCAGCCAGCCGTTCAATTTCCTGCAAAATATCCTTTGGCTCACGGCTTTTTTCCCTGCCCCGCACATAAGGCACGATACAATAGCTGCAAAAATTATTGCAGCCGTACATAATATTGACCCCTGATTTGAACGGATATTTCCGTTCGGACGGAAGCTCTTCGACAATCTGATCAGACCGTTCCCATATATCCACGATCATGCTGTCCTTTTTCAGAGACTCCGCCAGAAGCTCCGCGAATTTATAAAGATTATGTGTGCCAAACACCAGATTCACAAACCGGTAGCTCTTTTTTAACTTTTCGACAACCGCGGCTTCCTGCATCATACATCCGCACAACGCAATCCGCATCTTTGGATTTTTCTTTTTCAGGTTGTGGAGATACCCAAGTCTTCCATACACCCTGTTATTGGCATGTTCACGGACCGTACACGTATTATAAAGGACAAAGTCCGCCTGCTCATCTGTCGCCTCCAAAAATCCGCAAAGCTTTAAAATCCCGGCAAGCTTTTCCGAATCCCTGGCATTCATCTGACAGCCAAAAGTCTGAATAAAAAAACACGGGCGGCGGCCATATTTCTGTCCAAACTCCTGTACCCATCGCCGGCATTGTGCCATAAAGTAATGCTGGCGGTCAGGCTCTTTTGTGGGCGGAGCCGCACTGATATCTATGTTGTCTAAATCTATTTCATGATACATCCTTTCTGACTTTTCCCCTTTCTATATCATACTTTCTATAGCATACTTTCTATAGCAAATTTTCTATAGCAAATTTTCTATAGCATAAAAGCGGAGCAGAACACGCAAAAATGATTTTACTACCGTACCGCTGCCCGTACAATGCCCTTCTCACCCAGCAGATAATCCATCCGCACATCCTGACAGGTGACAGGCAGCCGGTCAGTGATCTGAAAATCATAAGCGCAGCCGGTCAGCTTTACGCTGCCTTTCTCCTGAAAATACCTGTCATAATATCCCTTTCCATACCCAAATCTGCCGCCCATACGGTCAAAAACAATTCCCGGTACAAAACAAAGCTCCGGATTTTTGTCTGATACGATCCGCTCCCTGCTTTCCGGCTCCATAACATGGAAGCTGCCTTCCTTTAGCTCATCCAGATCTGTGATCTCATAAAAATCCATAAGATCCCCGTTTACTTTTGGAAACGCAATCCGCTTTCCACTCTGCAGCGCATGCTTCATCACCGGAACCAGGGACACTTCTGTACCAAGCGGATAATAAAAAAAGATTCTTCCGGCCTGCTGGTACACCTCCCAGTCCAGTACCAGTGCGGATATTTCCAGTGACCGCTGCTGAACAAGCGCGGCCGGCATACCGGCCCGCATCTTTTGAAACCGGCTGCGAATCCGGTTTCTTTCTTCTTCCAGTTCTTTCTTCCTGATCATGTCTTCCTTCATCCTCCGGCCTGTTTCTGTCCGGTATTCTTATCCCCTAATCCTTCGTCTTCTTTTTCCCCGCATATTTTTCACCAAGATTTACGATCGTACCGTCTTCCATCTCCAGATCGATCTGATTCAGCTGGCTGCGGATACTGCCACGGATGGCGGCGACATACTGCTGGCGTAGCAGCTGCTGCTCCTTTTTCTCTTCCTCCGTCAGTCCTTCTGCCTTTGACTTATGATACAATTCATTAATCCGGGCGATATTTAAATCCGGCATTGCATTTCCTCCTGATTCTCCGATACTTTTCTATACAAAATCTGTACATACCTATGCATATCCACAAATATATTTCTGATAAAAATCACCGGCTTCCAACGGCCTGTCGTAATAATATCCCTGTATAAACGTCGTCCCCGCATCCCTGACAATACCCAGCGTCCGCTCGGTCTCCACACCTTCCGTACATACATCAATCTGCATCTTCGTACAGTATGTAATAATAAACTCCACCAGCATACGGTCTTTTGGACGGTCCGCCACAGTACGGATCATCGTATAATCCAGCTTTACGATATCCGCCGGAATGTCCTTTAGCACGGTCAGCGAAGCGTATCCCGTCCCAAAATCATCCAGCGCGATTAAAATCCCGGCATCATGATAGCTCTGCAGAATCTCTCCCAGACGTTCGTTATATTCAATCCTGCAGCTTTCCGTAAGCTCGGCAACCAGTGTATCATGCGCCAGATAATACTCGTCCAGCTTCCCGACAACGTAATCCTTAAGCGCAGGATCCATAAGCTGGATATAAGAAAAATTAATATTAATATGCGGCAGCTTTGCCTCTTTGTGCAGGCGGTTCCATTCGGCCACATAAGAAAGCGCCCGGTCAATGATCCATTTTCCAACCGGAATGATTTTATGGGTCTCTTCCAGAATCGGTACAAAATCCACCGGCCCCGCGTCCGGAAACTCCTCGCAGCTCCAGCGCAGTAAAACCTCTGCCGAATGCAGCCTGCCGGTCTTCGCATCGATAACCGGCTGCAGTACCAGGCGAAAGCCTTTGAACCCATCATCAATGCTGCGCATCAAAGCTTCATTTAAACGGATCCTGCGGCTTCGTTTTTCATGCATCTCTTTGCTGAAAAATATCATATCCGTGGAGTTTAACTGTTTTGCGTAAGACAGGGAATAAAACAGATTGCTCTGTACCTGATCCACCTGCGTCCCGTCTTTTGGAAAGACTACCGCGCCAATAAAATAATCCAGATGAATTAAAATCCCGTCAATCACCATTTTTTCCAGCTTCTGCACAAGCACTTTTTCACAGCCTGCCAGCTCTTTTGGCGTCCCCTCCATACAGACGGCAAACTGCGCGCCGTCCATCCGGTAGGCATGTACTTTATTTCCCTGGATTTTTTCCAGCTCCGCACCAATCGCCCTTAATACTTTATCCCCAAACTGATATCCATAATTGGCATTAATCTGCTTAAAATTGCTGATGTCAAACAGCATGGCTGCTCCCTGCTGTCCCCGCTCCAGCATTCTGGATACATCACTGCGAAACCCATAGCCAGTCCATAGCCCTGTCACCTGATCCACTTTGTTGATCGTACCCATATTCATAACATAGCCCGCGAAAAACGCCGGCTGGCCCTGTTCATCATAATTCATATAACCGAGGCAGTGTACCCAGACATACGTACCATCCGCCGTCGTCACCCGGTATTCACAGTTGTGATAAGGCGTTACATGCGTAGCCATATCGATAAACGTTTTCTGAAAATGCGCAAAATCATCCGGATGGACTTTTGCATCCCATATCGTCGCCGGAGACAGGATCTCACCCGGAAGACCAAAGTATTCCACCGCATACTTCGACCATCTTGCCACATTGCTTTTCAAATCTGCATAATAGAAAAAAACGCGATCCGAACATTCTGTTAATGTATCAAATAACCTGCAGTCCAGTTCTGTTAATCGCTGATCCATAGAATCCTCCTGTTCCTGTTTGATTCCATAATCCACATCTGGTAAAATGTCTGATTTTGTAAAAATATAGCCGTCCCGTCTGTCCGGACTGTTGCTAAAGAGATCTTAGCATGTGTGTCCGGTCTGCTACAAGGAGATTTTAACATAAGTGTTGTGAGAAAGCAAATCCGGTTTTTGCGAAGCAAACTTTCCATATCGCCCCGAATTGCCTTTATTGTATCAACATCAAATATTGAATCAACG
>CANTHI010000057.1 GCA_947653505.1 uncultured Eubacterium sp. | reverse complement strand
CCTGTCTGCCTAAAAATACCTGTCTGCTATTATAATCAATGATAAGTTCCTCGTCAAATGCGTTTTCCATGCTGCTGAGAAACACGATTCTTTACAACATCGCGTTTATTATCATCAGTGCCAGTGTAGCGGTCGGAGGCGCCCTGATGTTAAGCAACATGCGCAACAAGAGTGGGTCGAAGGTCTATCAGACCATGATGTTCCTGCCGTATTTTATGTCATGGGTAGTAGTTACCTATTTCGTGTATGCGATTCTGACGCCGGAAAGAGGCTATCTGAACGGAATCCTCAGGACAATGGGTATGGATCCGGTGATGTGGTATCAGGAAGCGAAATACTGGCCGTTTATTCTCGTATTGCTGAATACGTTGAAGGGCATGGGCTATGGTATGGTGCTTTACCTTGCGAGCATTACGGGGATTGACCAGTCTCTGTATGAAGCGGCAGTGATGGACGGAGCGACGAAATGGCAGCAGACGGTACATATTACGCTTCCTTCGATTAAGCCGGTATTTATTATGATGCTGATCTTAGACTGCGGCAAGATCTTTAACTCGGATTTTGGGCTGTTCTATCAGGTGACAGGAGGGATTCCGCAGTCCCTGTATACGACTGTGTCTACCTTTGATACGTATATCTATCAGGCGATCAAGTCACCGGCGACGCCGATCGGACGGACCGCTGCGGCATCCTTTTTCCAGGCGATCTGCAGTTGTGCTACGATTCTGCTGGCGAACTGGGTAGTCCGCAAGATTGATGAGGAAAACAGTCTGATTTAAATGAAGTTCATTTGAATGCGTGATTTTATTCAGGAGGTGTACAAAGTGAGAAAAAAGAATAAGGATCTGGAGCGCTCATCCTCGACGAATCAGATTAAACCGTCTACCAATGTGCTGTTCAATGTCATATTCCTGATTTTGGGACTGACCTGCATCTTTCCGCTGCTGTTCGTCTTTTCCATATCGATTACGAGTGAAGAGGCGCTCCGGTCTGGCGGGTACCAGATTATTCCGCCGGAATTATCGGCGGCTGCCTATCAGTTTTTATGGAATGAACGGGCGATGATTTTCCGTGCGGTATTTATGTCTGTGATTGTGACTGTGATAGGTACGGTGATCACAATTGCGCTGACTACGACGATGGGATATGTCATTTCCAGAAGAAGCTTTAAGCTGAACGGGATTTACAAATGGATTATTTTTATACCGATGATTTTTAACGGCGGTATGCTTTCCAGCTATGTAGTGGTAAATAACATACTGGGGCTGCGTGATACGATCTGGGCGCTGATCTTCCCGCTGGCGTGTTCCTCGTTCAGCGTTACGATCTGCCGGACGTTTTTCCGTACGACAGTGCCGGATGCGATTGTGGAGTCGGCAAAGATCGACGGTGCCGGACAGTTCCGCATCTGGGCGCAGATCGTGCTGCCGATATCCAAGCCGGTGATGGCGACGATTGGAATGTTTGCTGCGTTTGGATACTGGAATGACTGGTTTCAGGCTTCCCTGTATCTGGATGATAAACGGCTGCAGACGCTGCAGTCCCTGCTGAACAATGTACAAAAAGGCATTGAATATATGGCAAACAATCCTTACGGCGGGCTGAGTATGCAGCAGTACAGGGCATCGATGCCGACAGAAAGTGTACGTATGGCGATCGCAATTGTAATTATTGTGCCGATCGCGCTGACGTATCCGTTTTTCCAGAAATACTTTATTTCTGGTCTGACGATCGGTTCCGTAAAAGAATAAAAATCAAAATATAAGGGAGGAAATGAATATGAAGGCAAAAAGATTACTGGCAGCAGGTCTGGCAGGACTTATGACAATCGGCGCACTGGCTGGCTGCGGGGGCAGTTCAGACGGCGGAAAGCAGCAGACGGCTGCGGACAGTGGAAAGGATGCACAGGCAGATGGTTCTGCGGATAGCGGGGAAATTGTGGATCTGAAATGGGTCATTATCGGAAATGGAATGCCGGATAATTATGACAGCTGGATTACAAAGGTCAATGACTATATCAAAGATAAGGTCGGTGTAAGACTGGAGATGGAGATCGTAAGCTGGGCAGACTGGGACAGCCGCAGAAATATTATTGTCAGCACGAATGAACCGTATGACATTATCTTTGGACATGGTGGCAATTATATTTCTGACATTAATCTGGGCGCATACTGCGACATTACGGATCTCATCGAAGCGAATATGAAGGAGCTAAATGAGATGATGCCGGAGGAATGCTGGACAGCGGTGAAAGTCAACGACCGCATTTATGGGGTGCCGACATATAAGGATATTGCGGTTTCCAATTATGCGATCTGGGACAAAGAACTGGTAGAAGAATATAATCTGGATATTGCCAGTCTGACAGAGCTGGATTCCCTGACGCCGGTGTTTGAAAAGCTCAAGGCAGATAAGAACGATTATCCGTTCTACTCCAAAAATGATGGAATTTACTTTATTTTCGACGCGTATGACCA
The DNA here is from genome assembly GCA_947653505.1 of uncultured Eubacterium sp. Next base: position 9,051 of record CANTHI010000057.1, on the reverse strand, counting down.
GCTCGGGGCAGGTACACAGATTCTTGGAGTCAGATACGATGATAAAGATGCAAGAGTGTGCTTTACGCTGGAAGAGCCGGATATTTACAAACAGCTCCAGACGGTTTACGACTGGAACAAGAAAGGGCTGATCAATCCGGATGCTGCGACTTTATCTGAGGCACGTGCCTACAATATGTGGAGAATCGGACAGGGCTGGGAGTCAGCTGCTTATACTTCATGGGGACCGCAGATGGGCAAAGATGTCGTAGTAACAAAAGTAGGAGATTCCATCCTTTCCAACGATACAGTACGCGGGTCGATCAATATGGTATCTACCAACAGCAAATATCCTGAGAAATGCCTGCAGCTGTTAAATCTTGTCAATACCGATACAAAGCTGCGCGATATGTTCTACTATGGTGAAGAAGGCGTGAACTTTGAATATACCGAAGACGGCAAGGTACACAAAAATACGGACGCAAACTGGGCTATGGCAGGTTATACCAACGGCTGCTACTTTACGGTAACGCAGGAAGATACCGACGAATATGGACAGTTTGATGAGATTAAAGAGCTGACAGATGGTGCGGTAGCTTCTGTCATGCTTGGATTTACATTTGATACCTCATCGATCTACGATCAGCTTGCAAACTGCAGTGAAATCTGGCTGCGCTATAAGAGCGAGGTTATGACAGGCGTGCAGGATCCGGCAGTCTGTGTACCGAAAATTAAAGAAGAGCTGATGGCGGCAGGATTCCAGGATATCTTAGATGAAGCGCAAAAGCAGGTCGACGAGTTTATGGCAAACAAAAACTAACAGGACAGACAACAACTTACAGACAGGGATGATGAAAATATGGCGAAAATCATAGGAATGGATTTGCCGCATATGCCGTGGCAGGAGCCAACGGGCGCAGAAAAGCTGCCGGTGTGGCGTTATGGTGGAAATCCAATTATCGAAAGGTTTGCAACAAAACATTCAAATAGCATTTTTAACAGTGCGGTCGTGCCATTTAAAGATGGATTTGCGGGGGTATTCCGCTGTGACAGCAAGTCGATCAGTATGGATATTTTTACCGGTTTTAGCAAGGACGGCATTCACTGGGAGATTTCTGATGACCCGGTAGTATTCGAAGGGGCGCATCCGGAAGTGGCAAAACGGGATTTCCGCTACGATCCGCGGGTGTGCCAGATCGAAGACCGGTATTATGTGACATGGTGCAACGGTTATCACGAGTATCCGACGATCGGAGTGGGATATACGTATGATTTTCAGAAGTATTACCAGATGGAAAACGCGTTTTTGCCGTTTAACCGCAATGGCGTACTGTTCCCAAGAAAAATTAATGGGAAATATTATATGCTGAGCCGTCCAAGCGACAACGGGCATACACCGTTTGGGGATATTTTTCTGAGTGAAAGTCCGGATTTGAAATACTGGGGATGCCACCGGTATGTGATGGGGACGATCAAAGGCGACGCTTCTGCGTGGCAGTGTACAAAAATCGGGGCTGGAAGCGTTCCGATAGAGACAGACGAGGGCTGGCTGCTTATTTATCACGGCGTGATCAATACGTGCAACGGCTTTGTGTACCGGATGGGATGCGCGCTGCTGGATCTGGAGGAGCCGTGGAAGGTGCTAAAACGGACGAAAAATTATATTCTGGGGCCGCATGAACTGTACGAATGTGTCGGGGATGTGCCAAACGTCGTATTTCCATGTGCGGCGCTTTCGGATGCCGCGACAGGCAGGATCGCGATTTATTACGGATGTGCGGATACCGTGACGGGTCTTGCGTTTACAACCGCGGACCGGCTGATTGATTATATGGAATAAGATGGAGGATGTGCATATGCTGGTCAGCAGGACAGACAACCGGCCGTACATAAACGTGATTTTTGGTAACTTTTACTGTCCGGCTTATGATGATGAGGCATTTGTGGATGAGACGATGCAGCTGATCAGAGAGCTTGGATTTAATAGTGTCATGTTTGACACAAAGGCGTGGGAAGATTTTAAGGAACGGTATGATACCGGAGCATTGAGCCAGTATGTAAAGATGCAGGAGTATATGGGGAAATCCGCAAGAGCGCATGGACTGGGATATAATTTCCTGCTGCTGTATCTGAATGGGGATAATCTGTATCCGCATATCCGTTTCAGCCCGCCGATATACGGGGAGGAAACCGTGCATGCGGATGGTACCCCGGGAAGATGGTACAAGTACTGGTCGAAAAAAGCCAGACAGACTATGAAAGAACATACAGAACGTATTATGGAACGGTACGGGGATGGCTGCGAGCGGTGTATGGTCAGGGATTCTGCCGGAGATGACGGCAGGGAAGTCCTTCCGGTATGCAGCATGTGGGATCCGGTTGTGGCGCCCAGCTTTGACGGGGAAGGAAAAAAACGGTATCTGGATTTTCTTAAGATACTGTACGAAGGGGATATTGGGAAGCTGAATCAAAACTATGGGACGGCAGTGGAAGATTTTTCGCAGCTGGAGCCGGATGAATACTGGTATTCGTTAAAGTATGGGGAAGTGTTTCTGAGCGAAGAAGATGTGAAAACGCAGACGCCGCGGTATTTCCGGTGGAGGGACCAGGCGCTCTGGAAGGCCCGTGAGCTGGAGCTGTATTTTCAGGAAATGCAGGTGCTTTTAAAAGAAAAGCATCCGGAACTGTTTCTCTGTCCGGATCTGTCACAATGGGGTTATTTTCTGAATATATACGGACGCATACAGGCGGATGCGGATAACGAATTTAGTGATCTGTGGGATACGGCTGCACGCGGTATCGACCTGTATGCGCTGGCCCCATATCTGGACAGCTGTCACTTTATTACAGTTCCGGTCACACCGGATGGATATCCGGACGCGTATGTCGTATCCTGCCAGCACAGCATGATGCGGGTCATGAATGATGGAAAGCCGGTCACAGGGGGCATTTACTGGGGTAGATTCATTTATCAGGATCTGTATGCGTTCCTGACTCCGGCGGAGATCATAGGCACAATGACCGCCTGCGGGATTGACGGTTATACGTGCTACGGCGTCAACGGGCTGGATGATGGCGGGGTGCTGCACCGGATGGATCAGAGCTTTCTCGACTCACTGGCGGTTGGAAACCGCTGGTGCGGGGAAGTGATCCCGCTTAGGAAAGGAAAGCGGAAAAAAGAAATCGCGCTGCTGTTTCCGTCGGAAATGGCTCTGCTCGAACTATTCGAAACAGGAAACAATAAAATCCGCAGGCTGGATCTGCTGGGCTGGTACCGGCTCTGCTGTGATCTGGGGTATCAGACGGATGTCATCAGCACCCATCAGATTCTTGAGGATGCACTGTCACAGTACCGGATTCTGATCATTCCGGCCAATGACTGTTACGCGGCAGTACCGCATGAGCAGTCCGAAGCCAGAATAAAAAAGTGGGTGCAGGCAGGCGGTATTCTGCTGCATGGTCCGTGTGACGCGCTCGCACAGTCCTGCTTTGGCATTACCGGAGAACCATGTAAAAAAATGCCGTACCGGTATGGAACAACGATCATCCCGCAGGGGGAAGCGTTCTGTAGATATTCCGGCGGAAAATCCGTCGCGGATTATATTGACGGTGCAGGCTGTTGTGTGGCAGAATATGCAGGAGACTTACTTATCCGGAAAGAACCACGGAAAGAACCACGGAAAGAACCGTTTCTCGGAACGGTATATGCGTTTGGCGTACAGATCGGGGCATCTTACGCGGCAAAAAATATTCCGCATGTTCCGTATGGATATGGAAATCGGGAGATGTATCCGTTTGTTTTATCCAAAACAACACTTGTGGAAGATATTCTAAGGCAGTATCTTGTGCCTGTCAGTGGAATTTGCGAACGGGGCATTGAAACAGGGGTATTTGAAAATGGCATGGTCATTGTCAACCATCGCAGTGAGCCTTATGTTCTGCCACAAACATATGAGACGTACAGGTATCAGTATCCGCCGGACCAGACAGGTCACGGCGCGACGCTGGCAGGACATTCCGCAGTATGGGTAAGTAAGACATGACTGCACAGGACATCAGAATAAATATGCCCGCACGCTGGGCGGAATCAGGAGGCTTTTATGCATTTTTTAGACAAAAGGGTCAATGTGATATGTGAAGAACTGAAAAAACTCAAAACAAAACAAAAATTTCCGCTGGATCACTGGAAATATAAAGAAGGAACTTATATCCGCCCGGAGGAGGCAGAGGCAGACAACACGCCGTGGGAAGATTATGACTGTCAGAGTATGCACTGGTATGGAAAAGACCGCCATTATTGTTTTCGGACGACATGGAAGATCCCGCAGGAGCTGGATGGAAAACGGATGTGGATGCATGTCTGTACACAGATCGATGAATGGGATGACGCGAAAAATCCACAGTTTCTGCTGTATGTAAACGGCGAAGTGGTACAGGGCATTGATATGAACCACAGGGATGTATTTCTGCGTCCGCAGGCAGCGGCAGGAGAAGAGCTGGAGCTGGTTCTGATCGCTTATACAGGAACGCTGCATACAGAATTTAACCTGATCGTGGAAATGCAGGAAGTGGATGCAGATATTGAAAAGCTGTATTATGATCTGTGGGTGCCGCTGCAGGCATTTACGAGAATGGAAGAGGATGATAAAAACCGCAGGGATATCGAGGAAATTTTAAATACGACAGTGAATTTTCTGGACCTTCGGACACCGTATTCAGACGCGTTTTATCAGACTCTGAAAAAAGCTTCCGCTTATATAAATCAGGCATTGTATACAGATATGGCCGGATGGCAGGACGTTGTCGCGACCTGCATCGGACATACGCATATTGATGTGGCATGGTGGTGGACGGTAGCGCAGACCAGGGAAAAAGTTGGCCGCAGCTTTGCTACGGTATTAAAGCTGATGGAAGAATATCCGGGTTATAAGTTTATGTCCAGCCAGCCGCAGCTGTACGCGTTTTTCAAGGAACGGTATCCGGAAATGTACGAAAAAATCAAAGCCCGGATCAGGGAAAAACGCTGGGAGCCGGAAGGCGGTATGTGGGTGGAGGCAGACTGCAATCTGACATCCGGCGAATCTCTGGTACGGCAGTTCCTGCATGGAAAACGCTTTTTCAAAGAAGAATTTGGCGTGGACAACCGGATCTTATGGCTGCCGGATGTATTCGGCTATTCCGGAGCGCTGCCGCAGATTATGAAAAAATGCGGGATTGACTATTTTATGACGACCAAGCTGGCATGGAACCAGTTTAATAAGGTGCCGTATGATACGATGATGTGGCGCGGCATTGACGGGACGGAGGTGCTGACGCACTTAATTACGACGCTTGGCGTGCACCAGCCAATCAAAGACTATTTTACCACGTATAATGGAATGCTCCATCCGGATGCGATTATGGGCGGCTGGATGCGGTATCAGAATAAAAATATAAACAACGACATCCTCGTGTCTTACGGATATGGTGACGGAGGCGGAGGCCCGACCAGAGAGATGCTGGAGACTTCCATCCGGATGGAAAAAGGCGTAAAAGGTATTCCGAAAGTGCGTCAGGAGTTTGCCCGCACCTACTTTGACGAATTAAAAGAGCGGGTAGCAGGAAACAGACGTCTTCCGGTCTGGGAAGGAGAACTGTATTTTGAATACCACCGTGGAACACTGACGTCGATGGCCAGAAACAAACGCTCCAACCGCAAGTCAGAGCTCGGGCTGATGGATTTAGAGCTGCTTGGCGTTCTGGCAGCGGATGCGGCAGAATATCCGGCGAAGGAGCTGGACGAAATGTGGAAGCTGGTACTGCTGAATCAGTTCCATGATATTCTGCCAGGCTCTTCGATCGAAGAAGTATACGAAGTCACAAAGGCAGAATATGAACAGCTTGCGGCACAGCTTGCCGGAATGACAGCACAGCGTACAAAAGCAGTAGCAGGCAGCGGACAGGCAGTAACGATCTTTAATACGACCGGAGCGGTCAGGGATGACGTCGTCAATCTCGGCGATCTGGATGCGGCAGCAGTAGCAGACAGTAATGGTACGGTATATCCGGTACAAAAGACCGCAGATGGCAGCATCGCGTACGTGGAACATCTGCCGTCAAAAGGCTATCAGTCATTTGTACTGGCTGACGCCGTGTCCGGTGAATGTCCGTTTACACTGCATGGAGAGCATGAGCTGGAAACGCCGTTTTATAACATCCGGCTGGATGAACAGGGAATGTTTACAAGTATTTATGACAAGGAAAACGACCGCGAAGTCATTCAGGAGGGCGGACGGGCAAATCTGATGCGGATGTATGAAGATAAGCCGATTTACTTTGACAACTGGGATATTGATATATTCTATACTGAAAAATACTGGGATGTGGATCAGGTAGAGCATATGGAATGGACGGAGCTCGGACCAGTGCGCGCGGCATTGGAAATCACAAGAAAAGCATCCAATTCCACGATCCGGCAGAAAATACTGTTTTACGCAAAGAGCCGCAGAATCGAGTTCGTGACGCATGTCGACTGGAAAGAGCATCAGACATTGCTGAAAGTACATTTTCCGGTTGCCGTGCATACCGATGAAGCGACGTTTGACGTACAGTTTGGCAATCTGACGAGAAAAACGCATCAGAACACGAGCTGGGATGTGGCGCGTTTTGAAAGCTGCGGACAGAAATGGATGGACCTTTCCGAAGGACATTACGGCGTTTCATTGTTAAATGACTGCAAATACGGGCATTCGGTAAAGGATTCCAATATGGCACTGACACTGATCAAATCCGGTATCGAGCCAAATCCGGTGTCAGATCAGGAAGAGCATACATTTACGTACGCGATCTATCCGCACGCAGAAAACTGGCGTGCGGCAGGCACCGTGGCGGAAGCTTATAAGCTGAATCAGCCGCTGCTGGTGGAAAGAAATACAGAAGCCGGAAGAGAATATTCCCTCGCTTCGGCAGACTGTTCCAATGTCATCATAGAAACGATCAAGCAGGCAGAAGACGGAAACGGGATCATTCTGCGTATGTATGAGTCGGAAAATGCCTATACAAAAGCGAAGCTGACCATTCACAGACCGTTTACGCAGGCGCAGATCTGCAATCTGCTGGAAGAGCCGGAAGGTACGGCGGCAGTATCAGGGGATAAAATCGATGTAACATTAAAGCCTTATGAGGTTGTAACGGTCAGGGTATTTTAGATGATACAGGTTTCAGGTTTCCTGGATACCGGGTTGCGAAAAAATGTGTATTTTGCGGGAAGAACAGGGAAAGCTTTGAATCCGGGGAAAAAATGTGGCTTTAACTGAAAAAAGAAGGGATAGTATCAAATAACAGTTCAGACAGGTCTATGCAGGATGCAAGGGGTATCAGAAATGACTGTTTTACGTATGGTGTTTATAGTAACAGATCAGACTGCTCTGACCTGTCTGAATTTTTGCATTTTTACATGCAAATGAAACCGGGAGGAAGGTCATATGAGAAAAAAATGCTATGGAAAAGTGTTTGCCAGTATGCTGCTGGCGGCGTCCATGATGACTGGTTTCACTGCCTGCGGGAAGAAACCGGATGATGGGAAAGTGGAGGGAGAAGTAACAGAAGCTGACAACGGACAGGAATCTGCAGCTGACGGGGAGGCTGATGCAAAAGATTCTGATACAAAGGATTCTGATGCAAAAGATTCCGGTCAGGGAGACTCTGGTCAGGCATCGTCTGCGGCGTATGCGCCGACGGAAGAAAATGATAATCCGGAGCTTACGATGAACCGCCAGCCGGAGGCATCTTACTGGTTTCCGGCACAGCTGATGGAATGGAAGGCTGAATCAGACGAGGATCTGATGTTCAATATCAGTACGGTTCCGCTGGCAGAGCGTGTTCCAATAGAAGAGCTGGAAACCGTGAATGCGACACAGAATAAAGATACAAAAGTCATGGCAGTCTCGATTATGAATGCCAGCACAAGCGGCAATTCCCCGCATGGGCTGAATAAGATGAATGCCAATACGTTTTCCTACTGGCAGTACGTCGATACGCTTGTATACTGGGGAGGCTCTTCGGGAGAAGGACTGATTGTTGCTCCGAGCCCGGATGTGACAGATGCCGGACATAAACACGGCGTCCGTGTGATCGGGACGATATTTATGCCGCAGGCCGGACATGGCGGCAAAATGGAATGGCTGGATGATCTGCTGACAGAAAAAGATGGGACATTCCCGGTTGCGGATAAGCTGATCGAAGTAGCGCAGACATATGGGTTTGACGGCTGGTTTATGAATCAGGAGACCGAAGGGACGCAGGAAGAGCCGCTGACGAAAGACCATGCAAAGAAAATGCAGAAATTTCTTGCCTATTATAAAGAAAAAGCGCCAGATTTGCAGCTTGTATACTATGATTCCATGACGAAAGATGGTAAGATGGACTGGCAGAATGCCCTGACAAAGAAAAATGCCGCGTTTATAACAGGCAATGACAGCAAAGGCGCAGACGAAATGTTTTTAAATTTCTGGTGGACGGAAGATAAGCTGGCAAAGAAAGAGCTGTTAAAATCGTCCGCGAAATTAGCAGAAAAACAGGGCATCAGCCCATATGATCTGTATGCTGGTGTAGACGTACAGAGCAACGGTTACGATACGCCAGTCAAATGGAACCTGTTCGAGAATCCGCAGGGAGGCACTTATACATCCCTCGGACTGTACTGTCCAAGCTGGGCTTATTTTTCTGCAGGCACGGTGCAGGATTTCTGGAAGCAGGAAAACAGAATGTGGGTTAATTCTGCAGGAGATCCTTCTGCGGCTGCGGAAGTGATGGACGACACGAAATGGAAAGGGATTTCTACTTATGTGACAGAACGGACAGCGATTACAAAGCTGCCGTTTGTAACCAGTTTTTCAACAGGAAATGGCTATGGATTTTATAAAAACGGAGAGCAGATCAGCATGCTCGACTGGAATAACCGCAGCATTTCCGATGTACTGCCGACGTACCGGTATATCATGGAAGACGGAGACGGCAATCAGCTTATGGCAGATCTGGATGTCGTAAAGATCATCTGCTCACATGCCGGCAGCTTCGCGCTGTACATTCTGA
>CANTHI010000056.1 GCA_947653505.1 uncultured Eubacterium sp. | reverse complement strand
AATCAGTCAGTTCTTTTTCGTCTGTCATTGTTTACACCTCGCTATAGTTATATTTAATTTTCCGCAGAGACTGGTTTTCAGCTTCTGTTTTTTATAGTATCGCATGATTTTTCAGGAACATATTAACAATTATCCTGTCAGCTTTTGTAATTTTTTAGCAAGTATGCCAGTTCACATTTTATTGCTTTTACCGGATGATTGTATTATAATGCACGTGTATTAAAGTTTATTTTATGCGTTGTATCATTAGTTGTATCATTCATATGGAAACAATCGAAAAAAGCATGGAGGATGAATCATGAATACCGAATTTAAACCAATCAAAGAAGGCAAAGTACGTCAGGTATATGATATCGGAGACAGCCTGATTATTACTGCTACAGACCGGATTTCTGCATTTGACCATATTTTAAAAAATCGTATTCCGGATAAGGGCGCCGTATTGACAAAGATGTCCCGTTTCTGGTTTGACTATACGAAAAATATTGTTCCGAACCATATGCTTTCTACAGATACAGCGGATATGCCGGAGTTTTTCCGGACAGAAGAATTTGAGGGAAAAAGCATGAAGTGCAAAAAGCTCACAATGCTTCCGATTGAATGTATTGTGCGTGGCTATATTACCGGAAGCGGATGGGAGAGCTATCAGAAGAACGGAACCGTCTGCGGGATCCGACTGCCGGAGGGGCTGAAAGAATCTGACAGGCTGCCGGAGCCGGTTTATACACCAACGACGAAGGCGGAGCTGGGAGATCATGACGAGCATATTACATTTGAAGAAAGTGTGGGCATTCTGGAAAAACAGTTTCCGGGTAAGGGAGAGTTTTACGCGGCGAAGATAAGGGATTGTACGATTGCATTGTATAAAACATGCGCAGAGTATGCGCATTCGAAAAAAATCATAATAGCAGATACGAAATTTGAATTTGGGCTGGATGAAAACGGGACGGTTGTGCTGGGTGATGAGATGCTGACGCCGGACAGCTCGAGATTCTGGCCGCTGGATGGTTATCAGCCGGGACAGGGGCAGCCTTCGTTTGATAAACAGTTTGTGAGGGACTGGTTAAAACAGAATCCGGATCATAACGGAGTGCTGCCGGAAGAAGTTGTAGAGAAAACAGCTGCAAAATATCGGGAAGCATATGAACTGCTGACAGGAGAGGCGTTCTGACAGGGCAGCATGGACTCCTGTGGTTACGAAAGTTACTGGAAAGGTATAGGGACAGGCAGGGCAGTATATTTTTAGAATGAGGGTTTTTGATATGGGGCAGAATGATTTTGAAAAGGAATTAACGTGTCTGGACAAGCTGGGCGAAGAATGCGGCGTGATTGGCGTCTATGATTTTGAAGGACGGGATGTCGCGTCGGATATTTATTATGGATTGTTTGCCCTGCAGCACAGGGGTCAGGAAAGCTGCGGAATAGCGGTCAGTGATACGAAGAGCCAGCAGAGAAAAGTGGATTCCCATAAAGATATGGGGCTGGTCAATGAGGTGTTTAATCCTGAGAATCTTGGCAGGCTGAAAGGCGATATCGGGGTCGGGCATGTCCGTTACTCGACGGCGGGAGCGTCTACGAGAGAAAACGCACAGCCGCTTGTGATCAATTATGTAAAAGGGACGCTTGGTGTGGCGCACAATGGGAATCTGATCAATGCCGGAGAGCTGCGGCGGGAGCTGGAGTATACAGGAGCGATTTTTCAGACGACGATTGATTCGGAGGTGATAGCCTATCACATTGCCAGAGAACGGCTGCATTCCAGAACGGTAGAGGAAGCGGTTGTGCGGGCGGCGAAAAAAATAAAGGGCGCTTATGCGCTCGTGGTTATGAGTCCGCGGAAGTTAATCGGGGCGCGGGATCCATTTGGATTTAAACCATTGTGTATTGGAAAACGTGATCAGGCGTATATTCTCGCTTCAGAGACGTGTGCGCTGGAGACGGTTGGGGCTGAATTTGTCCGCGATGTACTGCCGGGTGAGGTTGTTACGATCTCACCGGAAGGAGGGATTCAGTCGGACCGGACGCTTTGTCAGCCGGAGGAAAAGGTTGGCAGATGTATTTTTGAATATATTTATTTTGCCAGACCGGATAGCCAGATTGACGGGATGAGTGTTTATAATTCCAGAATTAATGCCGGACGGTTTCTGGCGATGGACTCTCCGGTAGATGCGGATCTTGTTGTGGGCGTGCCGGAGTCGGGAAACGCGGCGGCGCTTGGGTATTCGATGCAGTCCGGCATTCCTTATGGGGTGGCGTTTATGAAAAACAGCTATGTCGGAAGGACTTTTATCAAGCCAAAGCAGTCTTTCCGGGCGGACAGTGTGCGTGTCAAGCTGAATGCCATTAAAGAAGCTGTAAATGGCAGACGGATCATTATGATTGACGATTCGATCGTCAGAGGCACAACATCCGGAAGAATTGTGTCCATGCTAAAGGAGGCAGGAGCAGCCGAGGTGCATGTGCGGATCAGTTCGCCGCCGTTTTTGTGGCCGTGTTATTTTGGAACGGATGTGCCGGAGCGCGAGCAGCTGATCGCATATAACCGGACGCTGGATGAAATACGGGATGTGATCGGGGCGGACAGTCTTGGCTATCTGAAAGAAGAGCGTCTGGAGCAGATGGTAGACGGACTTTCGATCTGTAAAGGCTGTTTTACGGGCAAATATCCAATGGAGCCGCCAAAAGAAGATATCCGCGGGGAGTATTATGACCGCATCAAAGAGTAGCGGAATTAAGGAACAGAAAAGATAACCCTGGCATTAAGAAACAGAACAGGAAAAAAGAAAAGCGGAATTTCGACATTAAGAAACAGGGCAAAAAAACGGAATTTAAGAAACAGGACAGGAAAATAGAATAGTAAAATTTGGAAACAGAACCGGAAAAATCAGCGGGGAAAGAAAGGGGCAGGCAGATGGCAGCAGACACAGGCAGATACAGCAGTCCGTTATCGGAGCGGTACGCCAGCAAAGAGATGCAGTATATTTTTTCACAGGACAAAAAGTTCCGTACGTGGAGAAGACTCTGGATCGCACTGGCGGAGACAGAGATGGAGCTGGGACTGAAAGGAGAAAACGGCGAACCGGTCATTACACAGGAAATGATTGATGAGCTGAAAGCACATGCGGATGATATTAATTATGAGGATGCGCAGAAACGGGAAAAAGAAGTACGCCATGATGTGATGAGCCACGTGTATGCGTATGGGCTGCAGTGTCCAAAGGCTGCCGGAATTATTCATCTTGGCGCAACTTCCTGTTATGTGGGAGACAATACGGACATTATTATTATGTCTGAAGCGCTGCAGCTTGTCCGCAGGAAGCTGTTAAATGTCATCGCGAAGCTGGCAGAGTTTGCGGATACGTATAAAAGTCTGCCGACCCTGGCATTTACCCATTTCCAGCCGGCGCAGCCGACAACGGTAGGCAAACGGGCTTCACTGTGGCTGCAGGAGTTTCTGATGGATCTGGAAGATGTGGATTATGTTATACTGACGATGAAGCTGCTTGGCTCGAAAGGCACGACAGGGACACAGGCAAGCTTTCAGGAGCTTTTTTTGGGCGATCAGGATACAATCAATCAGATCGATCCGATGATAGCAGCCAAAATGGGATTCCGGCATTGCTATCCCGTATCCGGACAGACCTATTCCAGAAAAGTAGATACGAGAGTCGCTAATGTGCTTTCCGGCATTGCAGCCAGCGCGCATAAAATGTCCAACGATATCCGCCTGCTGCAGCATCTGAAAGAGATTGAAGAGCCGTTTGAAAAAAATCAGATCGGCTCTTCGGCGATGGCATATAAAAGAAATCCGATGCGCAGTGAACGGATCGCGTCACTGGCGCGTTATGTCATGATCGATGCGCTGAATCCGGCTGTCACTTCCGCGGTACAGTGGTTTGAGCGTACATTGGACGATTCGGCAAATAAACGTCTGTCGATTCCGGAAGCGTTTCTGGCAGTGGACGGAATTTTGGATTTGTGCCTGAATGTCGCAGACGGACTGGTTGTATATGAAAAAGTCATTACAAAGCATCTGATGGCAGAGCTGCCGTTTATGGCGACAGAAAATATTATGATGGACGCCGTAAAAAAAGGCGGCAGCCGTCAGCAGCTGCATGAGCGGATCCGCCAGCTTTCGATGCAGGCTGCAGAGAATGTGAAAAAGCACGGACTGGAAAATAACCTGCTGGAGCTGATTGCCGCAGATGAACAGTTCCAGCTGTCACTGGAAGAGCTGCAGGCCGGAATGGATCCGGCAAAATATGTCGGACGTGCGCCGCTGCAGGTGGAACAGTTTTTAAAAGAAGTGGTAAATCCGGTTCTGGAAAAGAACAGGGAAGTACTTGGAATGAAAGCGGAGATTCATGTGTAAGCGCATGAATGCCAGAAGCAAGGTATGAAAAAGGGGCTGCTGCAGAAAAGCCATTTTGGAGGTTCTGCAGCAGCTTTTTAGATGCCCATTAAACAGCAAGCTCCAGTGCGATTTCCATCATCTTACCGAAACCGAGCTGGCGGTCTTCTGCGCTCAGCTCTTCTCCGGTATAAATATGGTCTGAAATGGTCAGCAGGCAGAGCGCTTTTTTGCCGGCTTTTGCCGCGTTCATGTATAAGGCGGCTGCTTCCATTTCCACCGCAAGCACGCCCATCGATTTCCACAGGTCATTGGCGCTGCTGTCGGCGTTGTAAAAAACATCGGAGGACAGTACATTTCCAACGACGACGTTTGTACCCTGCGCTTTTGCCGCCTCTATGGCACGGCTCATCAGATCATAATCCGCAGTCGGCGCAAAGGTTCCTGGCAGGCCGTACTGGGCAGCATAGTTGGAATTGGTGCATGCGCCCATTGCAACGACGACGTCCATCAGTTTTAAATGGTCCTGCAGACCTCCGGCGGAGCCGATGCGGATAATGCTGTCTACGTCATAAAAATGGAACAGCTCATAGGAATAAATGCCAATGGATGGCATTCCCATTCCGGAGCCCATGACAGAGATCTCTTTTCCTTTGTATGTACCGGTGTAGCCGAGCATATTGCGGACAGCAGTTACCTGTTCTGGCTGTTCCAGATAGGTATCTGCAATATATTTTGCGCGAAGCGGATCTCCCGGCATGAGAACCGTTTTGGCAAAATCACCGGCAAATGCGCTGTTGTGCGGTGTTGGGATCGGTGCGTTGGACATGATAGGTACCTCCTTTTTTATGAAATCATTGTAAAAATGAAACTGTCCGGACTGCGGGATGTTCTTTTGCAGCCGGCTGTATCTCAGCGTGCCAGTATCTGTACAATTTCTCCTACGTACATCGTATGCAGATCACCGTCTGCGTACCATTTTTCCTGAATCTCGGAATCCAGAAACTGCTCTGGCAGTATCGGAGTGGCTGACATTTTCCGGCAGCAGATGACAAAATTGCCTTCGTCGATAAATGGGATATCCTGAAAATAATTTACATTCATTTTGGCAGCTTTGATTTTGTCCTCGGTGCGTCCGGATACCATACCGAAATATTTCAGGGCGGATTTATAACTGCTGTCGAAAAAAGTGAGTGAAAAATGATCGTTCAGATCAATCAGTTCTTTCGTGTAGCGGCTTTCTCTTACAAAGATGAATGCAGTGTTTTTTCCCCAGAGAACGCCGACGCCGCCCCAGCTGGCTGTCATGGCATTGACCCGGTCTCCTTCTCTGGCTGTGATCAGCATCCATTCTTTTCCAATTTTCGTAAATGGGTCAAATTCGATCAGATCGATCGGATAAGGTTGAAATGTATGCATACATTTCAACCTTATCCGATCGATCTGATCGAATTTGACCCATTTACGAAAATTGGAAAAGAATGGATGCTGATCACAGCCAGAGAAGGAGACCGGGTCAATGCCATGACAGCCAGCTGGGGCGGCGTCGGCGTTCTCTGGGGAAAAAACACTGCATTCATCTTTGTAAGAGAAAGCCGCTACACGAAAGAACTGATTGATCTGAACGATCATTTTTCACTCACTTTTTTCGACAGCAGTTATAAATCCGCCCTGAAATATTTCGGTATGGTATCCGGACGCACCGAGGACAAAATCAAAGCTGCCAAAATGAATGTAAATTATTTTCAGGATATCCCATTTATCGACGAAGGCAATTTTGTCATCTGCTGCCGGAAAATGTCAGCCACTCCGATACTGCCAGAGCAGTTTCTGGATTCCGAGATTCAGGAAAAATGGTACGCAGACGGTGATCTGCATACGATGTACGTAGGAGAAATTGTACAGATACTGGCACGCTGAGATACAGCCGGCTGCAAAAGAACATCCCGCAGTCCGGACAGTTTCATTTTTACAATGATTTCATAAAAAAGGAGGTACCTATCATGTCCAACGCACCGATCCCAACACCGCACAACAGCGCATTTGCCGGTGATTTTGCCAAAACGGTTCTCATGCCGGGAGATCCGCTTCGCGCAAAATATATTGCAGATACCTATCTGGAACAGCCAGAACAGGTAACTGCTGTCCGCAATATGCTCGGCTACACCGGTACATACAAAGGAAAAGAGATCTCTGTCATGGGCTCCGGAATGGGAATGCCATCCATTGGCATTTATTCCTATGAGCTGTTCCATTTTTATGACGTAGACAGCATTATCCGCATCGGCTCCGCCGGAGGTCTGCAGGACCATTTAAAACTGATGGACGTCGTCGTTGCAATGGGCGCATGCACCAATTCCAACTATGCTGCCCAGTACGGCCTGCCAGGAACCTTTGCGCCGACTGCGGATTATGATCTGATGAGCCGTGCCATAGAGGCGGCAAAAGCGCAGGGTACAAACGTCGTCGTTGGAAATGTACTGTCCTCCGATGTTTTTTACAACGCCGACAGCAGCGCCAATGACCTGTGGAAATCGATGGGCGTGCTTGCGGTGGAAATGGAAGCAGCCGCCTTATACATGAACGCGGCAAAAGCCGGCAAAAAAGCGCTCTGCCTGCTGACCATTTCAGACCATATTTATACCGGAGAAGAGCTGAGCGCAGAAGACCGCCAGCTCGGTTTCGGTAAGATGATGGAAATCGCACTGGAGCTTGCTGTTTAATGGGCATCTAAAAAGCTGCTGCAGAACCTCCAAAATGGCTTTTCTGCAGCAGCCCCTTTTTCATACCTTGCTTCTGGCATTCATGCGCTTACACATGAATCTCCGCTTTCATTCCAAGTACTTCCCTGTTCTTTTCCAGAACCGGATTTACCACTTCTTTTAAAAACTGTTCCACCTGCAGCGGCGCACGTCCGACATATTTTGCCGGATCCATTCCGGCCTGCAGCTCTTCCAGTGACAGCTGGAACTGTTCATCTGCGGCAATCAGCTCCAGCAGGTTATTTTCCAGTCCGTGCTTTTTCACATTCTCTGCAGCCTGCATCGAAAGCTGGCGGATCCGCTCATGCAGCTGCTGACGGCTGCCGCCTTTTTTTACGGCGTCCATCATAATATTTTCTGTCGCCATAAACGGCAGCTCTGCCATCAGATGCTTTGTAATGACTTTTTCATATACAACCAGTCCGTCTGCGACATTCAGGCACAAATCCAAAATTCCGTCCACTGCCAGAAACGCTTCCGGAATCGACAGACGTTTATTTGCCGAATCGTCCAATGTACGCTCAAACCACTGTACCGCGGAAGTGACAGCCGGATTCAGCGCATCGATCATGACATAACGCGCCAGTGACGCGATCCGTTCACTGCGCATCGGATTTCTTTTATATGCCATCGCCGAAGAGCCGATCTGATTTTTTTCAAACGGCTCTTCAATCTCTTTCAGATGCTGCAGCAGGCGGATATCGTTGGACATTTTATGCGCGCTGGCTGCAATGCCGGAAAGCACATTAGCGACTCTCGTATCTACTTTTCTGGAATAGGTCTGTCCGGATACGGGATAGCAATGCCGGAATCCCATTTTGGCTGCTATCATCGGATCGATCTGATTGATTGTATCCTGATCGCCCAAAAAAAGCTCCTGAAAGCTTGCCTGTGTCCCTGTCGTGCCTTTCGAGCCAAGCAGCTTCATCGTCAGTATAACATAATCCACATCTTCCAGATCCATCAGAAACTCCTGCAGCCACAGTGAAGCCCGTTTGCCTACCGTTGTCGGCTGCGCCGGCTGGAAATGGGTAAATGCCAGGGTCGGCAGACTTTTATACGTATCCGCAAACTCTGCCAGCTTCGCGATGACATTTAACAGCTTCCTGCGGACAAGCTGCAGCGCTTCAGACATAATAATAATGTCCGTATTGTCTCCCACATAACAGGAAGTTGCGCCAAGATGAATAATTCCGGCAGCCTTTGGACACTGCAGCCCATACGCATACACGTGGCTCATCACATCATGGCGTACTTCTTTTTCCCGTTTCTGCGCATCCTCATAATTAATATCATCCGCATGTGCTTTCAGCTCATCAATCATTTCCTGTGTAATGACCGGTTCGCCGTTTTCTCCTTTCAGTCCCAGCTCCATCTCTGTCTCCGCCAGTGCGATCCAGAGTCTTCTCCACGTACGGAACTTTTTGTCCTGTGAAAAAATATACTGCATCTCTTTGCTGGCGTACCGCTCCGATAACGGACTGCTGTATCTGCCTGTGTCTGCTGCCATCTGCCTGCCCCTTTCTTTCCCCGCTGATTTTTCCGGTTCTGTTTCCAAATTTTACTATTCTATTTTCCTGTCCTGTTTCTTAAATTCCGTTTTTTTGCCCTGTTTCTTAATGTCGAAATTCCGCTTTTCTTTTTTCCTGTTCTGTTTCTTAATGCCAGGGTTATCTTTTCTGTTCCTTAATTCCGCTACTCTTTGATGCGGTCATAATACTCCCCGCGGATATCTTCTTTTGGCGGCTCCATTGGATATTTGCCCGTAAAACAGCCTTTACAGATCGAAAGTCCGTCTACCATCTGCTCCAGACGCTCTTCTTTCAGATAGCCAAGACTGTCCGCCCCGATCACATCCCGTATTTCATCCAGCGTCCGGTTATATGCGATCAGCTGCTCGCGCTCCGGCACATCCGTTCCAAAATAACACGGCCACAAAAACGGCGGCGAACTGATCCGCACATGCACCTCGGCTGCTCCTGCCTCCTTTAGCATGGACACAATTCTTCCGGATGTTGTGCCTCTGACGATCGAATCGTCAATCATAATGATCCGTCTGCCATTTACAGCTTCTTTAATGGCATTCAGCTTGACACGCACACTGTCCGCCCGGAAAGACTGCTTTGGCTTGATAAAAGTCCTTCCGACATAGCTGTTTTTCATAAACGCCACCCCATAAGGAATGCCGGACTGCATCGAATACCCAAGCGCCGCCGCGTTTCCCGACTCCGGCACGCCCACAACAAGATCCGCATCTACCGGAGAGTCCATCGCCAGAAACCGTCCGGCATTAATTCTGGAATTATAAACACTCATCCCGTCAATCTGGCTATCCGGTCTGGCAAAATAAATATATTCAAAAATACATCTGCCAACCTTTTCCTCCGGCTGACAAAGCGTCCGGTCCGACTGAATCCCTCCTTCCGGTGAGATCGTAACAACCTCACCCGGCAGTACATCGCGGACAAATTCAGCCCCAACCGTCTCCAGCGCACACGTCTCTGAAGCGAGAATATACGCCTGATCACGTTTTCCAATACACAATGGTTTAAATCCAAATGGATCCCGCGCCCCGATTAACTTCCGCGGACTCATAACCACGAGCGCATAAGCGCCCTTTATTTTTTTCGCCGCCCGCACAACCGCTTCCTCTACCGTTCTGGAATGCAGCCGTTCTCTGGCAATGTGATAGGCTATCACCTCCGAATCAATCGTCGTCTGAAAAATCGCTCCTGTATACTCCAGCTCCCGCCGCAGCTCTCCGGCATTGATCAGATTCCCATTGTGCGCCACACCAAGCGTCCCTTTTACATAATTGATCACAAGCGGCTGTGCGTTTTCTCTCGTAGACGCTCCCGCCGTCGAGTAACGGACATGCCCGACCCCGATATCGCCTTTCAGCCTGCCAAGATTCTCAGGATTAAACACCTCATTGACCAGCCCCATATCTTTATGGGAATCCACTTTTCTCTGCTGGCTCTTCGTATCACTGACCGCTATTCCGCAGCTTTCCTGACCCCTGTGCTGCAGGGCAAACAATCCATAATAAATATCCGACGCGACATCCCGTCCTTCAAAATCATAGACGCCAATCACGCCGCATTCTTCGCCCAGCTTGTCCAGACACGTTAATTCCTTTTCAAAATCATTCTGCCCCATATCAAAAACCCTCATTCTAAAAATATACTGCCCTGCCTGTCCCTATACCTTTCCAGTAACTTTCGTAACCACAGGAGTCCATGCTGCCCTGTCAGAACGCCTCTCCTGTCAGCAGTTCATATGCTTCCCGATATTTTGCAGCTGTTTTCTCTACAACTTCTTCCGGCAGCACTCCGTTATGATCCGGATTCTGTTTTAACCAGTCCCTCACAAACTGTTTATCAAACGAAGGCTGCCCCTGTCCCGGCTGATAACCATCCAGCGGCCAGAATCTCGAGCTGTCCGGCGTCAGCATCTCATCACCCAGCACAACCGTCCCGTTTTCATCCAGCCCAAATTCAAATTTCGTATCTGCTATTATGATTTTTTTCGAATGCGCATACTCTGCGCATGTTTTATACAATGCAATCGTACAATCCCTTATCTTCGCCGCGTAAAACTCTCCCTTACCCGGAAACTGTTTTTCCAGAATGCCCACACTTTCTTCAAATGTAATATGCTCGTCATGATCTCCCAGCTCCGCCTTCGTCGTTGGTGTATAAACCGGCTCCGGCAGCCTGTCAGATTCTTTCAGCCCCTCCGGCAGTCGGATCCCGCAGACGGTTCCGTTCTTCTGATAGCTCTCCCATCCGCTTCCGGTAATATAGCCACGCACAATACATTCAATCGGAAGCATTGTGAGCTTTTTGCACTTCATGCTTTTTCCCTCAAATTCTTCTGTCCGGAAAAACTCCGGCATATCCGCTGTATCTGTAGAAAGCATATGGTTCGGAACAATATTTTTCGTATAGTCAAACCAGAAACGGGACATCTTTGTCAATACGGCGCCCTTATCCGGAATACGATTTTTTAAAATATGGTCAAATGCAGAAATCCGGTCTGTAGCAGTAATAATCAGGCTGTCTCCGATATCATATACCTGACGTACTTTGCCTTCTTTGATTGGTTTAAATTCGGTATTCATGATTCATCCTCCATGCTTTTTTCGATTGTTTCCATATGAATGATACAACTAATGATACAACGCATAAAATAAACTTTAATACACGTGCATTATAATACAATCATCCGGTAAAAGCAATAAAATGTGAACTGGCATACTTGCTAAAAAATTACAAAAGCTGACAGGATAATTGTTAATATGTTCCTGAAAAATCATGCGATACTATAAAAAACAGAAGCTGAAAACCAGTCTCTGCGGAAAATTAAATATAACTATAGCGAGGTGTAAACAATGACAGACGAAAAAGAACTGACTGATT
>CANTHI010000055.1 GCA_947653505.1 uncultured Eubacterium sp. | reverse complement strand
CATCATTCTGTCGGCGGTGCTCGCTGTAATGGTGGTGCTTTCGTTCAGTCTTGTTACTTCTATCATGGTAAGTCATCTCCTTCTGCCGGTGGGGGCTGTTTTGCTGTATCCACTGAGACGCTGTCTGCCTCCCGGACGCCGCTGTATCCTGCGGGACGGTCCTTAAGGAAATCCGCGGAAAGAACCGTTCCGCAGGATACAGCGGCTGGTTTCTGGCTGCATATACGAAAAACTCCTGTGTACCGTATGTATATGCAGCTGCCAGCCGTTATCTGCCATTCCTGTTTTTTATGTGTTCAGCTTTTTATATATTCAGACTGTTCTATATGCAGACCGTTATATATTGAAACCGTTATCTGTTCAGACCGTTATTATCTCTTCAGATTTACCAGTTCTTCCAGAATGCCGTCGGAAGTAGAAATAACTCTGGAGTTTGCCTGATATCCACGCTGGGTCGTGATCATCTGGGTAAATTCCGTCGCGAGATCCACGTTGGACATTTCCAGTGTACCACTGTCGATCGTGGAACCATCGGAATCCATCTCTACGCCGATGCCGTCAAAATCGCCGGAGTTCATCGTCGTACGGTAGCAGTTTTCCCCGATGCTCTCCAGACCGGACGCGTTGCCGAATCTGGCTACCGCAATCTGCCCCAGTAAAGCTGTATTGCCGTTGCTGTAGGAACCGTAAATCTTACCGCTCTGTTCTACCGAAAGACCGATCAGGGCGCCGACTTCCTTCCCGGTATTGTACCCCGCGCTGTCGCCTTTGTCCATCGCCGCTGTAGAAGCTCCGCCGTTGGAGAGGTTTTTCAGCGTGGAGAAGTCAATCTGAATATCTGAAAACGGATTCGGATTGTCTCCTGCCATTTTAAAATTGGACATCCGCAGTGTCTGAGAGGTACTGCCCTGCTGGCCGATGTAGGTCAGACTGCCGTCGGCGGTTGAGAATTTCATTCTGAAACCGTCAGTGGATGGCGTTACGATTTCAAAGTGTCCATCCCCTTCAAAATAGCGAAACTCTGCATCTACTGGAAGCTGTTCTGTGAAAATACCTCTTTTATTAATCTCTTCCACATCTACCGTCAGATATCCCTGCCCCAGAAAATCAGACAGATAAAACGACTGTGACGTAGCTGTTGTCAAATTGCTCCACGGTGGCTGCGTATTCGGATCCATCACTAACGTATAGGTAGGATTCGCAGTAGAGCCTGAAACATCAACATAAATATTGACTCCTGAAGTAGAAGGATTGTTTGGCAGCGCGGTTGGAAATTCCTGTGCTAATAATTCCAGATACTCCGCACCGATTTTATATCTTTCTGTTGCACCCGTCGTCAGAGGAGGTGTCATGGTGGCACCGCCTGCAGCCGGAATCTCTACCTCATCCAGCTTTACACCGTCAATCCATTCCTGCAGTTTTTCATTTACTGTAACAACTTTTGTAATGTCATTTGCGTTTCCATGCTGCGAAAGCCATCCGGCATTAAATGGATAATTTGCTGGCTGAACCGGCTGTCCGCTGCTGTCCAGCAGTTCCATCTGGTATGTGGCATTTGCCGGATCCTCCGGATTCGTTACCGTATACTTTACCGTATATCCATCCGGCATTTTATATTCCGTATTTGGATTCTGAGCCGCATTCGCAGGAGATGTATAGGAAAGATACTGGTTTACAACAGATGCCGGAAACGTATAGGTTAATGTCCCCTGTGCCGCTGTTCCGCCTGCAGGTATCACCGGAGTGGTAGCAATTCTTTTTAATACACCGGACATTCCGCTTGCCATTATAAAATTATCTGTAATATGCACATTGCTGCCCTGTCCGCTGGATGTTCCAAACAGATCGCTCAGTTTTGTACCAGAGCTGGAAACGATCGACTTTCCATTACTGTCCAGAATATCCGTCAGGTTTACCGTATACTCGCCCTTATCCCCCGTTTTCTGGGCTGCGAATCTTGCTGTATATGAATAACCCAGATTATCGTAAAAGTTCAGGTTCATCGCATACCCTTCGTCCGAATTTACATTCGAACTTTTATCATCCAGAATACCCGTGCAGACGCCCCGTGTCGTATACTCCGGATTGGATGTCTGGTTATCCGCGGACATTACCTTTAACGGCGTTACCGTGTCTTTCCGGATATTTCCATTTGCGTCTACCTGCCAGCCCATGACCGTATAACCGGTCGACTCCATACACAGATTGCCTGCGCCGTCCACATAAAAAGCTCCCGCTCTTGTGAATACGTTTTCGGTTCCGGTATTTACAATATAAAAGCTGGTGGAGTTTTTGTCGGACAGCTTTAAATCAAAAGCTTTTCCTGTTGATTCGGATGCGCCGCCTGTATCGATATCGATCGCCGTCGATGCAAAGGTAGTACCAAGACCGATCTGCTTTGCGTTTACACCACCCCTGCCCGTCTGCGGATTTGCTCCGGACGCGAAGGATGTATTCTGATACATCATGGTACTGAATGTGGTACGTGAGGATTTAAATCCTACCGTATTTACGTTTGCGATATTGTTACCAATTACGTCCATTTTCGTCTGGTGGGTCTTAAGACCTGATACCGACGAATACAATGCTCTCATCATAGTGAAATGACCTCCTGAATTATGATTGCTTTCTGAGGCGCTGTGCGGTTTCCTCAGTCAGTCAGAAACCGCAGCCTCCTGCCAGGTCCGGCCTATATAATCACAGCGCCGTCAATGTTTGTAAAGATACTTTCGTCTGCCTCACTTTTGTCCATTGCGGTTACTACCGTCTTATTTGGTATGTTGACAATAAACGCGAGCGAATCGACGATTACGAGGGAATCATGGATTCCTTTTTCACCTGCTTTTCTGACACCGGATTCCAGACGCTCGTTCTGCTCTCTGGAAAGACTGATGTTGCGGTTTTCTAAGCGCATGGAAGCATGCTTGGAAAACTTCAAAGGCCGTATCGGGGCCGTCCTGTCCTGTCCGGACTGGCTTGTTTTTCTTAGTACTTCCTCAAAAGATACGTGCGCTCCTGCATCCGCCGCGGCATCATTTTTCTGCGTCAGATACTGATCCGTCATCTGTTGTATGGAAGTGAACTGTTTTTCGATTCCTTTCATATTTTCAACTCTCCATCCTTTTGCCTGATACACAAAGCCTCCCTGCGATGCCTATCCTGCAAAGATTACGGCTTTTCTTTAAACACCTTCAGTATTTTCTGTTCCTGTCTGTTCACCGGCCGTATCGTTTCCGGCGCCTTCATTTTCCGTACTGTCGTCTTTCTTCTGTGCCTGCAGCTCCTCCAGAATCTTCTGTAATAAATCCGCCACGGCTGTATCAGAGCTGTCCCCATCCGGATCCTTGCCGTCTCCGATGCTCAGTCCGGCTTTTTTCGTTGCTTCCTCCAGTGCTTTTTTTGCTGCCTCATACTGGGTGATCGTCTGCTCTGCTACTTTTTTACGCTGGGCGTCAGTCAGACCTTCGTAAAGTTTTCCGGTATCCGCAAACTGTGCATTGTATTTGATCAGCGTCTCTTCGTCCGCGGCTTCGATCTGTCCAATGGAAGGAAGCTCCCTGACAGAACCGGTAAATTCGGTCGCTTTGAGCGCATCCATCTTTGCTTCCAGTGCGCGCAGCTTGTCGATATCTGCCTTTTCCACAAACTTTTTCTGTGTCTCGGTCATCTTATCGTATTCTTCACGCGCGGATTTTACAAGTCCTGCATCGGATACGGTCAGATTGTTCTCTCCCGGGAGAAGCTGTATCATCTTATGCAGATCGTTTGCCAGTATCGCTCCGTTGTAATACTCTTCATCGGATACCGTATCCAGCTGGTCCAGATCATAGAGCTTGTCGTTTACCGACAGCTTGGTCTTGCCGTCCTGCTTGGTGATATAGTCGACTTTGCCTTTTACAAATCCGTTATCCCCGTCGTTAATAAATACATATTTGCCTACAAGGTCGTTTGCCGACTGTTTGTCAAACGCCTGCTGCATGTTATTGAGTGATTCTACCATCGAAAAGGTTGCCATCTGCGCGACCCACTCCGTATTGCTGGTCGGCTCCAGCGGATCCTGATACTGCATCTGTGCGACCAGCAGCTGGAGAAACTGGTCCTGCCCCATCGTATTGTCCACATTCTTTTTCTTGCCGCCCTTGCTGGTGGAGGCTGATTCCGATGTGTCTTCTACGAATTTTCCGTTTTTGACTTCCTGAATAATAGCCATAAATACACTCCTTTCTGTTTTAATCTTTACCTGATTATCATACCGGACTGGCATATTTGTGCAAGAATCATGCCTGTTTTTTTCCTTTTTCTTAACATCAGATTTTTAAGCTTTGTAATCAACATTATTGCCATTGTCACGCATCATCTGCGCTACGAGCGTCTCTTCTTCTGACATCAGACCGGACATTCCTTCCAGATCATTCAGGTCGTTCAGGTTAATGCTTCTTGTGGAACGGCGCATGCTCTGCTCTTCCTGCTGTCTTGCCTGCTCTTCCTGGCTATGTGCGTCACGCTCCAGACCGCTTTCAAACTCATGGGTACCTGTGGATACTTCCACGGCATCGACCTTAATGCCCTGCTGGTTCAGCGTTTCTTTTAAAACGGCTGCCTGCTGGACGAGCGCTTCTTTGACATTTTCATTCTGTGCCGTCAGCTGTGCGGTCACTGCACCCTGCTTTTCTGATACGTGTACATATACCTTGCCAAGATTTTCCGGATTCAGCTGCATCTCAATAGATTTTACATCTGTGGAAAGATGGACTCTGGTATGCTGCACAATCTGGTCAATCACTTCCTGCATGTTCACCTGCGGAAGCGGCGCTGATGCCGGAGCTGCCGGTGTCTGAACATGGGCTGTCTGATGCTGCGCATGTACATTTGTCTGAAATTCAAAGCGCGGCTGGTCGCCGGATTCTTCACTTTTTGCCATTGTACTTTCCTGCTGCGGCTGGGCAGACGTCTGCTCACCGGTCTGTGTCTCTTCCTGCTGCGGTGCAGTCTGCTGTACCTGCTTTGTCTCCTCCGGCTGTTCCTGCGGACTGACAACGGTTTCCGTGCTGGTCTGTGTCTCTTCCTGCTGCGGCCTGGTCTGCTGCACCGTCTGTACAGCTTCCTCCACTGGCTGCGGCCCGGTCTGCTGTACCATGTCCGGTACGGTACCTTCCTGCTGCGGCTGGACTGTCTGCTGCACCGGAACGTCTGTCTGACCTTCCTGCTGTGGCAGCATCGTTTCTATTTCCTGATTCTGTGGCTGCTGTGCATCTTCCAGCATGGTATGAACCTGATCCATCAGCTCTTCCATTGACATTCCAAGCTGCTGCAGCAGATCATCGGTAATAGCGCCTGCTTCCTGCATTACGAGCTGGAAATTTTCCTGAAACAGCATACCTGCGGCATCTTCACTGCCTGTCAGCTCAACCGCCAGTGCGATCAGCTGCTGCGGATCGAGCAGATCTGCCTGAGTCAGGCCAAGAAGCTCCATTGCGGCTTCGAGCTGTTCTTCATCCACACCAAGATTTTCTTTGATGCTTTCTTTGATGTTTTCTACTGCTTCTTCTACTGTCTCCTGCACAGCGCCCGTATCCACACGTTCCCCATCCGCATAGTCTGTAACTTTGTCTGCGGCAGTCTGGGACCTGCTCTGGTACTGCTCATACTGCTGTTTTACACTCGTATCGTTTCCCGGCTGTTTTGTCTGCAGCATTCCGGAATCCCCCTTTGCTGTCTGCGCAGCCGTATTCGGAGAATTTTGCCGCATATAATTGGAAAACGTACCCTGCAGTCCGGAAAGCTTCTGGCTCTTTACGCCTGCAGACTCAGCAGATGGTTTTGTCTCTGTGGATGAGACTGTCATAAGTTGTATTGCTGGCATCCTCTGCCTCCTTTCTTTTTTTCTGAAAATTTCAAAAATTTCTAACTTCAGAAATTTTTAAAACATCTATATAGACTGTATCCGGAAATCTTTTGATGGTTATGGTGTTATGTTTCTCCGGATCCAGAATATAGCATCCTGATACCATCCTGACCTTATCCTGCGCTTTTGCCTGCTACCGCTTGGACGGCTCCAGCATCTCTGTCAGCTTCGCGGCTGTATCCTGATTCATCGCCGCCAGTATATTCGCGCGGTTTGCGGACGTCATCTTTTCCAGTATCCTTCTTACGAGGGAAAGGTTATCCGTCATCGTATCAAAGATGGCAGCGGCATCCTTTGGCTTCATGGCGGAGTATGTCTTTACATAATCATCCACCTTGCTGTCATATTCGGTCTGCTCCACGACTTCTTTATATAATACTTCCGCATTATCCGGATTGATGGCTTCGTAAAATTTCTGATATTCGGAAATATCCGGCGCGTCATCGCCAAACACAATTTCTTCGTAAAACTCCTGCCGCAGCGCTTCCAGGGCCGCTTCGTTATCACGGTATTTTTTCAGCTTGCGTACCTGTGCCTGCAGATCCTCCATCTTTGCGGCGCGGTCTTTGTTCGTCTGCAGCGCGGTTTCCAGCTCCCCTTCCAGCTCCTTAATCCGCGCGATTGCCTCGTCTAAGGTCTGGTATGGATAATCCGCGTCTTCTGCCACGTTTTCTGCCTTTACCTCCGGCAGAATCTTATTTACATATGGTACGTCTTTTAACAGCGGATGCAGTACGGTAGAACCAAATCCGCCGACATCCAGACGGATCAGAAGCGCTAAAATCCCGAGCCAGATCGCGATAATCACGAGTGTTGCAAACGCCACAATCAGCTTGCCGCCGACAGTCTCCTGCTCTTCAGCCATTTCCTGATCCTGTTTCGCGGCTTTTTTCTCCTGCTTTTTTTTCTTTTTTTCTTCTTTTTTTCGTTCTTTTTCCTGCTTTTTGGCATCTGCCTGTGCTCCCATTGCTTCTTCCGGCATTTAGATACCCTCCTTATGTAATTCGCACCAGCCGCCACAGGCTGCTACGTACTTTCCCCATGATAGGTATAGCTGACAAGCTCATTGACTGCCTGATTTTCTTCGTAGGCCACTTCCTGTTTAAACTCCTCAAATGCCCGTTCCCGCAGCTTTTCAAAGGTCTTACGCTCGATCATGATCTCATTTAATTTCAGTCTTGCCGCCTCCACCTGTTTTTCCGCCGCGTGGACAACCATCATCTGTGCGCGGATCTTCGTTTTCATAATATCAATGGACTGTCTGTTTTCTTTAATATCACGGATACTGATCGTCCCGTTGACCAGCTCCACCGCGCGTTTTTCATATGTGCTGCGCTGTGTCACCAGCGCCTGCAGCGCGATCTCTTCCTTCCGCAGCTTTGCGTTTGCCTGCCCATATGCTATTTTTGCCTGACTTTCCAGCTTTAGCTTGATATCCAGAATGCTTTGCAGCTTAAATATAAACTTCGCCATATATTAATCCTTAAAAATCGCTTCCAGACGTTGTATAATCTCTTCAAATGTGAACTTTTCCATCGTTCCCTGCATCAGGAACTGGTTTACGGCATTGATCTTCTGGATGGCATAGTCAATCGCCACATTGGAACCATTTTTATAAGCCCCGATATTAATCAGATCTTCTGCTTCATCATAAGTACCGAGTACATTACGCAGCTTTCCTGCGGCGCCTTTATGGTCGTCAGACGCAATCGCGCTCATACATCTGGAAATGCTGGCAAGCACGTCGATCGCCGGATAGTGGTTTTTCTGCCCGAGCCTTCTTGATAATACAATATGCCCGTCGAGAATACTTCGTGCCGTATCTGTAATCGGTTCGTTAAAATCATCCCCGTCTACAAGCACTGTATAAAGACCTGTAATCGAACCTTTATCCGAATTGCCCGCCCGTTCCAGCAGCTTTGGCATCTCTGAGTAAATGCTCGGCGGATATCCTCTCGTAACCGGAGGCTCGCCAGAAGCCAGACCGATTTCACGCTGCGCCATACAAAAACGGGTCAGGGAGTCCATCATCAGCAGGACATCCTTGCCCTGATCCCTGAAATACTCGGCAATCGCTGTCGCCGTCTTAGCCGCTTTGTTACGGATCAGCGCCGGCTTGTCGGATGTGGCTACGATCACGACTGAGCGTTTCATTCCTTCCTCGCCCATATCGTTTTCGATAAACTCACGGACCTCACGGCCACGCTCGCCGATTAACGCGATGACATTGATATCTGCCCTCGTGTTGCGGGCAAACATGCCCATCAGTGTACTTTTGCCGACGCCAGATCCCGCAAAAATGCCAATCCGCTGTCCCTTACCGACCGTAATCAGACCATCTACCGCCTTGACACCAAGCGGCAGCACATCGCGGATAATGACACGTGCCATCGGATCCGGCGGCTGCGCATCGACCGGATACTCCTTTGTCAGCTCCAGCTCCTCCACATCGGTCGGCCGTCCAAGTCCGTCCAGCGTATGTCCCAGTATATGGTCATCGACCAGAACCGACAACGGCCGCCCGGTATTTTCCACGATGCATCCGACCCCGATCCCTTCCACGTTTTCAAAAGGCATCAGCAAAATATGTTTGTCGCGGAATCCGACGACCTCTGCCATAACCGACACGTCATTTTCACGGTCAATCAGAATCCGGCAAAGGTCATTGAGCTTTGCATCCGGTCCCAGCGATTCGATCGTAAGTCCGACTACTTTTGCCACTTTTCCGTAGCGGTTAAAATATGTTTTATCTGCTAATGAAATATATTTACTATACTGCTTTTTTATAACTCTGTTCACAACTACGTCCCCAGACTGCAAAGTAATTTCAATTCATCCACCAGGTTGGCCAGCTGTACGTCAAGCCCGCATTCAAACAGACCTTCGTCCGTATCAATCGTGCACTGCCCTTTCTGCATGGCCTCATCCATAATAATATCCAACGACGCTTCCCCGCCGATTTTTTCCATAATCCCCGCTTTTCCCGCGGATACCTGCGCGTAATCTTCCGCGCTGACAAAGATCCGGAACACATGGCTGTTTTTAATATGCCGGACCGTGCTGCGGATTAAATACAGTAAAATCTCCCGGTGCTCTTCGAAATCTGTATGCAGCACCCGGTCAAACACCGTAATCACGGCATCCATCAGCTCCGGTTCCATCGTATACAGCCGGTCCTGATATGCCAGCTCCTGCTCATCCCGCAGACGCTGCAGCTCCTGCCGCATCTGTGCTTCCTGTGCATGCACACGCTCCATCCCCTGTGCATATCCTTTTTCTTCAGCTTCTTTTCTTGTACTTTCTTTTAAATTCTCTGCTTCCTGTACTGCCTTTTTTAAAATTGTCTCTGCATCTGCGGTCGCTTTGGATACGATCTGCTCTGCCTGTTCTTTCGCGCGTTCGACATAATCAATTTCCATTTCCGGCTGGACCTGCAGATTCAGACCCATCAGTCCTTCGGAAAAGTCCGGTTCCTGCGGCTGCGCTTCTTCGCCCTCCTGCGCGCCCTCTGCCACCTGCTTTTTCCTCTGCTCGATCTGCTCCCTGCGCAATTGGGCCTGCCGCTCAAACGTAAGCGCGCTCAGCTTTTGCTCCAGCAGCTCGTTATAGTCAATCACGCGGGTATAAACATCCCCTTTTTGCTGATTGACGCGTGCCTTATATAAATTAGACAACGATCTCATCACCTCCGCCTCTGGAAATAACAATCTCAGCGGAATCCTCCAGCTTACGGATAACAGCAACGATCTTTTGCTGCGCTTCTTCTACGTCCTTCATTCTTACCGGACCCATAAATTCCATATCTTCCTCGATCATCGCAGCAAGACGTTTGGAAAGGTTTTTCAGGATCGCGCCCTTTACCTCGTCGTTTGCACCCTTTAGGGCGATTGCCAGATCGCTGTTTTCCACATCACGCAGCACACGCTGAATCGCACGGTCGTCCAGCAGCAGAATATCTTCGAATACAAACATCTTTTTGCGGATCTCGTCTGCCAGCTCCGGCTCTTCCACTTCGAGCGTTTCCATAATGTGTTTTTCTGTACTACGGTCTACCGTATTCAGAATATTTACAATCGCATCGACGCCGCCGACAATCGTATAATCCTGATTCGCCAGCGATGCAAGCTTGCGTTCCAGTACGCTTTCTACTTCCTTTATGACATCCGGCGACGTACGGTCCATCATGGCGATACGTCTGGCAACATCTGCCTGTTTTTCCGGATCAAGCGACCCGATGATCATGGACGCCTGGTTTGGAGACAGATAAGACAGAATCATCGCGATCGTCTGCGGATGTTCATCCTGAATAAAGTTCAGCACCTGACTGGCATCCGTCTTACGCACAAACTCAAACGGACGCACCTGCAGCGAAGCGGTCAGCTTTGTAATCACCTGCTGCGCACGCTCTTCGCCAAGCGCCTTGTCCAGAAGATCCTTTGCGTAACCAATGCCGCCTTCTGATATGTATTGCTGTGCCAGACACACCTGATAAAATTCATTGATGATATCGTCTTTGAGCTGCGGCGCGATACTTCTCGTATTCGCAATCTCAAGCGTCAGCTCCTCTATCTCATCTTCTTTTAAATATCTGAATATACTTGCTGATTTTTCCGGTCCCAGCGCGATCAGAAGAACTGCCGCTTTTTGAAGACCACTCATCTTATCTGCCATGTCTCTCCCTCAATCTTACTATTCCCAGTCCTCATTGAGCCAGTTGCGCAGCAATGATGCAACGGCCTCTGGTTTCTCTTCTACGAATTTTTCAATCAGTACTCTTGCTTCGGATTTTTCTTTAAAGCCAATATCCTCCAGACTTTCTTCTTCATTTTCCTTTGTTGTCTGCAGCAGCGTCTCTACGGATAACTCTGGCTCCAGCTCCGGTGCTTTCTCTTTTCGTGTGCTCATAAATACTACAAATCCCAGTAATGCAAAGATCAGGACAGCCAGTATAATCTCCAGATAATCAGAAAACGTCCTTCCGCTGCCTTCCGACGGGATAAATAACGGTTCCTGATAGGCAATCACGGAAATCCGCTCTGCGTCGATACCGGTTGCCTTTGCAAGCACGTCAATCGTATCCGCGTCTACTTCCTGTCTCTGTGCACCCTGGCTTTCAATCTGGGCACAGTACTCTTCAAATGTCGTGCCCTCCAGATCGCCATTCGCCCTTAATGTATCTTCATCATATTTTATGTAACTTTTTAACGTAACACCCAAAGACGCGGTATCATATAAAATCGTCCCTATGCCAGCTTCTGTATTTTCAATCGTCTCATTGACCGCGTAGTCTCTGGAAGAATCCGAAATGTTCTGTTCGGTCTGCTCTCCGTCGGTAATCATATAATTGCCGTCTTCTCCGTTTGCGTCCGTGCCCGGTACATTGGCTCCTCCGGAAATCGTAGACTCATCATAAGTCCTGTCACTTTTGTAAGGTCCCTGTTCACGTCCTTCCCCAACATCATAGATCTTTTTGCTGATCGTTGTCTTATCAAAATTTAACGGCAGATTAATACCGACTTCCACGTTCTGGTACTGTCCGGTGCCAAGCAGAACGTCTTTTACTTTACCTTTTACCCTGTTTTCAGTAGATTTTTCCTTGTCTGCTTTTATGTTTCCAGCTGGTTCAGTTTTAATA
>CANTHI010000054.1 GCA_947653505.1 uncultured Eubacterium sp. | reverse complement strand
CCTTTTTCGGCTCAAAAACCGGTTCGATTGTAAGCTTCATCCCGCACCGGTCACGCATGACCTTATACAAAATTTCCAGCAGCTCATCCGCACGGCTTCTCGCCACGACCGAATCCTCCAGACAAAGCTTCATATGCTCCGGCCCGTTAAATTCCATTCTGGCGCAGCGGAACAGATTATAAATTAAAAGACTGTATGCCTTCATTTCTTCCAGCATACTGTCTTTATACATATCCATCAGCGTCTGCGGCGTATACTGCCCGGACAGCTGATAACGCTCTATAATTTTTACCGTAAGCTCCTGTTTCGGAAACAGCTGGTTTTTAATATTTTTTTCCAGCTGAAATATATGTTTCTTCTGGATCAGCCTTGTCCCATGCAGGTATACCCGAAGACGCGTGCGTGACGGGTTCGATACTACCCGCTGCACCTGCGTATCTGCCAGCAGGTGCTGCATCTCTGTATTGACTTTCAAAACAGGAAATACTTCAAAAAAATTTTTTTCCATCCCTTATCACTCCCTGACAATTTCCCATTCCAGCACAGGTTCTTCCCCATATGGGCGAACTTAAGAGCAGAGGGTAACAATTTATATAAAAGTGTTATTTATTGGCTGCGCGGACGCTGGGAGAGGAACTTTGCCCCGTCTGCTGTGTCCGCTCCAGAATGCAAGAAGCCACCGCAGACGGGGCAAAGTTCCTCTCCCAGCTGGTTTTCACAGGCATTACATCAGATTACCGGAATGTTGATGTATGAATTTCTACATGATGTTTTGCTATTATGAGCATAAAACATTTCTGCAAGGTGTATCGCTATCATAAGTGTAAACATTTCTGCAAGATGTTTTGCCATAATGAGTGAAATTATTTCTGCATGAAGTTTCAATGTAATGAATGTAAACCATTTCTGCATGAAGTTTCGATGTAATGAATGTAAAGCTTTTGAAAGCCAGCCGGATGGGAGGCGGTGGCCGGTCTGCCTGTGACGTTGGAAGAATGTTTAGAAGCTCTTGGTATTCTGCACGATACACAGGCGGCGAAGCCGAAGCGGCACCTTTAGCTGCTGGCGGCAGCCAGAAGCGGACAGCGTGCCCCATTGGGCAGTAGGTGGCGCGCCCGTCCGGTACCACAGACTGGATGCAGAATACCTGGAGCTTCTTACATTCTGGAACAGGAACAGGCAGACCGGCCACCGCCTCCCATCCGGCGTCCGGATAGCCAATACGCAACATTTTTATATATATTGTTGCATTTGCTCTTAAATTCCCACTTATGTTGCATTTCTGCTCTCACCCCAGTGCAGCAGCTCTTCCCGCAGCGCTGGCAGCAGCTCTTCTTCCGGCAGTTTTTTGATGACCTCTCCGTGCCGGATCAGCAGCCCTTCCCCGCATCCTCCGGCGATGCCAATATCCGCTTCTTTTGCTTCGCCTGGTCCGTTCACGACGCAGCCCATCACCGCGACCTTCAGATCCAGCGGGATATCCGCTACCATCTGTTCCACCTGATTTGCCAGCCCGATCAGATCGATTCTGGTCCTCCCGCACGTCGGGCAGGATACGACCTCAATTCCTCCTTTGCGCAGACCCAGCGTACGCAGAATCAGCTTTGCGGATTTTACCTCTTCAAGCGGATCGCCTGTCAGGGAAACGCGAACGGTATCGCCGATACCCTGATACAGAATCAGACCCAGACCGATGGACGACTTGATATTTCCACTGAGCAGCGTCCCTGCTTCTGTAATGCCCACATGCAGCGGATAGTCCGTCTGATCAGAAATCAGTTCATGCGCACGCACGCACATTAATACATCAGACGATTTGATGCTGATAACCAGACGGTCATATCCCAGATCTTCGATCAGCTTCACCTGTCCCAGCGCGCTTTCCACAAGCCCTTCTGCCGTAACTCCGTGATACTTTTCCACCAGTTCCTTCTCTAATGAACCGCTGTTTACGCCGACCCGGATCGGAATCCCGCGTTCCTTCGCCGCGTCCACAACTGCCTTTACCCGTTCCCTGGATCCGATATTTCCCGGATTGATCCGTATTTTATCCGCTCCGTGCTCAATCGCGGCAATCGCAAGCCGGTAATCGAAATGAATATCCGCCACAACCGGAATGTCCACCTGTTTTTTAATCTCTGTCAGGGCATCCGCCGCCTCCATCGTCGGCACACTGCATCGGATAATATCACATCCCGCCGCGGCCAGCTGCCGGATCTGCGCAACTGTCGCTGCGCTGTCTTCTGTCCTTGTGTTTGTCATGGACTGAATCAGAACCGGATTTTCCCCGCCAATGACATGGCTGCCGATCTGTATTGTTTTTGTTATTTTTCTTTTCATCTTTTTCACCTTCCGGCTCTCCTTAATATCTGAACGACCACAGAAATATCCAAAATAAATATTATCAATTTAAAAATTATAATATATTCTGATCCATCCTCTTAATACATTCTGCTGGTGTCAGCACAGGTATGATCGTTTCCGGATAGTCTTTCAGATTAACAGTGATAATATAATCTGCCTGATTGTTTTTTCCTGTCATATACTGCACACAATCTTCAAAATCCTTCCATTTACTTTTAAAAGCATCCTGAATATCTTTTTCTGTTGCTGAAAAAACTGCAGCTAATTTAAAAATATTTTCCATAATCATATAAGTTTTATCCGTATCATGTATCTCTTTACGAATCATGTAAAATAAATCTGTTACAGATGAAGCTGTTATAAATGCTGTTATTTTACACAATCTGATTTTGCGAAACAACTCCATACTGACATTACAATTTTTCCGCTTTAGTACCATATCCAGAATAACATTTGTATCAATTAACAGCCTCATACCGCTCTTTTATGCGTTCCTTTCTGTAATCTTCCAATGTCTTCCCCGTATCCGGCACAACTCCTACAATCTGATCAAAAATATCCTCCAGCGACTCCGCCGTATCCTGTGTTTCCACAACTGGCTGCGTACTTAAAAACTGCACAAAACGATAGATTGTTTCTATCTGATTTTCTGACAGACCGCCTAACAAATCTATCGTTTTTTCCAATGTCGACAAAAAATTCCTCCTTTCCGCATTACACACTCCCTTCCGGCTCTCCTGCTACATCACAATCTTACGAATATCATTAAACATAATCACTACCATCAGTACCATCAGAAGCATCAGAAATACCAGATTCACGGCTCCTTCCTTATTCGGATCCATCCGTTTGCCCCTGACTGCTTCCACGAGCAGAAACACAAGCCTTCCCCCGTCCAGCGCCGGAATCGGCAGCAGGTTCATAATCCCCAGATTCGCGGAAAGCAGGATACAGATATTGAGCATATTCAGAAAGACCATAAATACACCGCTGGATTTTACCTCGGTATACGTGTCCCCGATCGTCTTGACGATGCCGACCGGTCCGGACATTTCATTGATTCCTACATGTCCGGTAAACAGCTGTCCGAGACTCTCGATCGTAGAGCAAATCCAGTATTTTACTTCATAAACGCTATACAGCAGCGTCTCAGAAAGCGTCCCTTTCGAACGGGCGCTTGTTCCGTAAAATCCAAACAGATATCTGCCGCTTTCTTCATCATATTTTGGTGTCAGCATGGTTGTATGCTTTTCGCCGTCCCGTTTATACGTCACTTCCACCGTTTCATTCGAATGGAAATATGTATAAAGAGATACTTCCCGGTACAGATGAATGGACTTGCTGCCCAGCTTTGTGATTTCGTCGCCCGCCTGCAGTCCTGCCTCCTTTGCCGGATATCCATCCATCACTTCGGAAAGCACCGGACGGTCAAAACCGACGCTTGCGACCAGAATCAGAGAAAACGCAATTGCCATAATAAAATTAAACACAGGGCCCGCCGCTACGATGGAAGCCCGCTGCAGCACGGATTTGTTGTTAAATCCCCTGTCGTCATCACTGGCCTCGTCCTCGCCCTCCATCATACAGGCTCCGCCAAACGGCAGCAGCTTTAAGGAATATTTGGTCTCTCCTTTTGTAAATCCCACAATCGTAGGACCAAGTCCGAGACAGAACTCATTGACCCTGACATCATTATGCTTTGCCAGCAGAAAATGTCCCAGCTCATGAAACAGAATAATAATGCTGAAAATAACCAGCGCTAAAATAATATTCAATCTACCACCTGCTTTCTATCCACTCATATACAGTATTTTCAGTTTCCAGTATTTCATCCAGCTTTGGATGCTCTATATATGCACAGTTTACCATACATTCGTGAATGATCTGTGTAATTTCCAGAAATTTTATTTTCTGATCCAGAAATTTTGCTACGGCACGTTCATTTGCAGCATTAAATACCGCCGGCATATTTCCGCCGCGCGCAGCTGCTTCATAGGCAAGCCGCAGTCCCTCAAATGTCTGCATATCCGGCTTTTCAAAGGTAATACTGCCGAGTGCAAAAAAATCCAGTCTCTGTCCGGACAGCGGCCTGCGCTCCGGATAATACAGCGCATACTGGATCGGCAGCCGCATATCCGGCGTTCCCAGCTGTGCGATAATACTGCCGTCTTCATATTCCACCATCGAATGAATGACAGACTGCGGCTGTACGACTACCTGAATCCGGTCCAGATCTGTTCCGAACAGCCATTTTGCTTCCATGACCTCCAGACCTTTATTGACCATTGTCGCAGAATCAATCGTAATTTTTTTCCCCATGCTCCAGTTCGGATGCTTTAACGCGTCCGCTACCTGTATATTCCTCAGTTCTTCCCGTGTTTTTCCACGGAACGGACCGCCGGATGCCGTCAGCAGAATCTTATGAATATGATTCCCGCTCTCCCCGTTTAATGACTGGAAAATCGCGCTGTGCTCGCTGTCTACTGGCAGGATCGCAACGCCATATTCCTCTGCCAGCGGCATAATCAGATGTCCGGCCGTCACAAGCGTCTCTTTATTTGCCAGCGCAATCGTTTTCTTCGCGCGGATAGCCGCCACCGTCGGACGCAGACCGATCATCCCGACCACCGCCGTTACCAGTATCTCCGCTTCCGGAATGACCGCCGCCGCAAGCAGGCCATCCATCCCGCTCACAATCTGCACTGGCAGATCCCGTACACTTTCGCGCAGCCTCTTGGCATCCGCTTCCTCCCAGACCGCGGCAAGCTTTGGCTTAAATTCCCGTATCTGGCGTTCCAGCAGCTCTGTATTTTTCCCGGCTGTCAGCGCCCAGACCCTGATATCCTTCTGTTCCCGTACGATGTCCAGCGTCTGCGTGCCAATCGAACCGGTAGAACCTAGTATTGCGATATGCTTCATATTTTCCAAACCTCTTTCACCCATAAAAACTATAAATCCGTATGCAGCTGTTTCACTCATGACAGCCACCGATCCGTATGCAGCTTTGATCTTTATTCAGCTTTTTCTCTTACAGCAGATACTCCGCCAGATAAAAAATAACCGGCGCGGTAAAAATCACACTGTCAAACCGGTCAAGAATACCACCATGCCCCGGAATCAGCGTTCCATAGTCTTTGATCTCATAATTTCTCTTAATCGCGGATGCCGCCAGATCCCCGATCATGGAAATGAGTCCGCCCACGGTACTGATCGCCGCCAGTATCAGAATCTGTGCCGTACTGATCCCCATCTGTGTCCGGAACACATACGCATACAATGCCGTCAGCAAAAAGGTTCCAGCCAGACCGCCTGCGGCACCTTCGATGGATTTTTTCGGCGACAGCACCGGCGACATCTTATGCTTTCCAAACTTTACCCCGACACAGTACGCACATGTATCACATCCCCAGGAGCACAGAAAGATCAGCCATACCAGATAAGCTCCCTTTTCCATCATCCTCGTCTGAAAAATGCAGGAAAGCATAACCGCTACGTAAAACACACCGAAAAATACTGCCGTTATCTGCGACGCGTGATACTTTGGATATGACAGCACATACACAGCCAGAAGGACAATCAGAAATCCGATGACAAACATCATGCGTTCCGGTATCCATCCCACATATAAATCCAGATAAAATAAAACCGCAGCCACATATCCGGCAAACGCCGCAGCCGTACGCGCAATCTGGTATACCCGGTACAGCTCATACATTCCGATTAAAGAAATTACGCAGGATGCGGCAAGCAAAACCTCTCCGCCCGTAATAATCAGAACCAGCGCCGCAGCTACCAGCACAATTCCGCTGATCAGTCTCGTCTTAAACATATCCACTTCTCCTTATAGCACCCCATACCTGTTACACGATCAGGGTACCCTGTATTCTGAACTCCGCTGCTTCATCAGGATTCACATACCCGTTATTCCATCAGGGTACCTGTATCCTGATCTCTGCTGCTTCATCAGGATTACATACCCGTTATTTCATCAGGGGCTCTGTATCCTGATCTCTGCTGCTTCATCAGGATTACATACCCTTTATTCCATCAGGGTACCTGCATCTGTTATTCCATGAGTCCCCCATATCTGCGCTCTCTGTTATTATACGCAGCAACTGCCTTTTTTAATTCCTCTTCATCAAAATCCGGCCACGGCACATCGGTAAAATAAAACTCACTATAGGCCAGCTGCCAGAGCAGATAGTTCGACAGGCGCAGCTCCCCGCTGGTACGGATTAAAAGATCCGGATCCGGAATATCTGCCGTATCCAGATATCCGGAAAATACCTCTTCCGTAATCCCTTCTCCGGACAGCTTTCCCGCTTCTATATCCGCGTACATTTTGCGCATCGCGCGCAGCATCTCATCCCTGCTGCCATAGTTTAACGCGATCTGAAAATGAAAACCGTCATACTGGCTGGATACCTCCTCCAGCTCCTGAATCTGCTTTTGCAGCTGCGGGGACAGGCGGCAAATATCACCCAGCACCCGCACCCGCATATTATTTTTTTTAGCAGTTTTCAGACAGGTCTTCATGTAGCTGCCAAGCAGGCGCATCAGCTCGTCTACTTCCGCCTGCGGACGGCTCCAGTTTTCTGTGGAAAACGCATAAACCGTCAGATAGCGGATCCCCATATGACCTGCAACATCACAGATTTTCTCTACATTTTTGGCACCCATTTTATGTCCATAGTTGCGGGGCATGCCTTTGCTCTTTGCCCATCTGCCGTTTCCATCTAAAATAATCGCCACATGCTGCGGTATGTTCATCCTCTTTCCTCCAATAAAAGAAGGGAACAAGCCGCGGCTATGTTCCCCAATGATCGCTAAACAGTCATAATTTCCTTCGTCTTTTCCTCAACCGCCTTATCAATATCAGCAATAAATTTATCCGTCATTTTCTGGATCTTTCCTTCCAGCTCCCTGATCTCGTCTTCGGAAATATCTTCCTTCTTTCCAAGCTTTTTAAACGTATCGTTGGCATCACGCCGGATATTGCGGACTGCAACCTTTGCTGCTTCTCCTTTTTTCCGGACATCCTTTGCCAGATCTTTACGTCTTTCCTCAGTCAGCTCCGGAAATACGAGACGGATAGATTTGCCATCATTCGTCGGATTAATACCCAGATCGGAGGTAAGGATCGTTTTTTCAATGACCTTTACCATAGAAGGCTCCCACGGCTGAATCTGAATCATTCTCGGCTCTGGTACATTGACATTGGCAACCTGCTGGATCGGCGTCGGCGTGCCATAATAGTCTACACGCAGTTTATCCAGCACGTGCGGATTTGCCCTTCCGGCACGGATACTGCCAAACTCTTCCTGCAGGTTCCGCATTGTTTTCTGCATTTTATCATCATACTGAACTAACCTATCGTCCATAAAAACCTCCTGACCGCTATACGGTAATTACCGTTCCATTGAAACTGCCACTCAATGCCTTTACAATACTGTCCGGCTCATTCAGACTGAATACATACATCGGCATTTTATGCTCCATGCAAAGAATCGAGGCCGTCAGATCCACCACTGCCAGTTTCTTTTCAATAACCTCTTCAATCGGAAGCGTATCGTAACGGACTGCCTGCGGATTCAGCTTCGGATCCGAGTCATAGACGCCATCCACTGCCTTTGCCAGAAGCATTCCGTCTGCTTCGATCTCCACCGCACGCAAAACCGCGGCAGTATCTGTGGAAAAATACGGATGTCCTGTCCCTCCGGCAAAAAACACAACAATATTGTGGGCAAAATATTTATTTGCACGGTCTTTTGAAAACAGCTTTGTAAAAGAACCGCATTCAAACGGGGTCAGCACATTTGTCTTCATGCCTTCCGAGCGGAAAATCTCGGAGACATAAATGCAGTTCATGACAGTAGCCAGCATCCCGATCTGGTCAGCCTTCGTACGGTCGATCATCTCGCTGGTCCGGCCGCGCCAGAAATTGCCGCCACCAATTACAATCCCGACCTGTACGCCGTCATCCACCAGTTTTTTTACCTGCTTTGCCACTCCACATACAGTCGCATCGTCAAAACCAGCTTTTTTATCTCCAGCCAGCGCTTCCCCGCTTAATTTCAACAGAACTCTTCTCATCATATTTTATTTGCCTTTCTTATCCCCAAACAGGCTCTCCACGTCAATATCTGCATAGCACTGGGAACAGAAGCCTTCAATCACAGCGCCGTTGTTGATCTGTACGGATCTGGATTTGATATTGCCAACGATAACCGCAGAAGTATCCACAACAACTGGCCCCTGCACATCAATATCACCTTTGACTGCACCTGCAATCACTGCGGATGTAGCTGCAATATTTCCTACTACAACAGAGCCAAGTCCGATTTTTACTGTACCTGTGCTCATAATCTCGCCTTCAATTTTGGCTGCATCCGAAAAGACTTCTGAAGAGGAGCTGTTTCCTTTGATCGTACCGGTAACTTCCAGCTTGCCGTTACACTGTACATTTCCTTCCACACGGCCGCTGATACTGAAAGATCCTGTTGTAGACAGATTCCCTTTAATTGTAGTTCCTGTCGTAATAATAGATACCTCGTCAGTAACCTCCAGTGAGTCTGTAGATAACTCATCCTCCAGGGATGCTGCTGCCATCTCCTTTGTCAATTCTTCATTCATTGGTATTTCCTCCTTAATTGTTGTACTTGGTTTCTTATTATCAAAATTTCGCTGATTGCTTTGTGCAGGCTGCGGCGCCGGCGCCATCTGCCTTTTCGGCTGTTGCGGCTGCGGTTTTGGCTGCACCCGCTGCGGTTTTTCTTCTGCTTCTTTTAAAAGCGCATCAAAATCAAACGGCAGGTCATCCGCATCTTCTTCTTTTTTCTCCGGTTTTTCCGGTTCTAAAATAGTATCAAAGCTGCTGACCGCTTTGCGGATGGACTGCTCTTTTTCTACAGCCTTCAACGGCTCAGACTTTGACTCCTTTTTCGGCTCTGCCTGCGGCTGTTCTTTTGATACAGCCTGCGGCCCGGATACCGTCTGCGGTTTAGATAAAACAGGAGCCTTTGCTGCCGGCTGCTTCTGTACCGGGGATGCCGGCGCTTTTGCCGCTGCCGGCTGCTTTTGTACCGGGGATGCCTCTGGTTTTACTTTTGCAGGCTTTTCCAGTACCGGTTCTTCCGGTTCAATCTGTACATGCTTTACCGGCTCTTTCGGATTTTTATCCTGATCCACATGCTCCAGCAGACCATCCAGCTTGGACAGCTCGGACTCAATGTCCAGATCCCCCTCCAGAGTATTGACCATCATTTCCGGCGAATCCTCCAGCTCTTCTTCCATCTCAAAATCCTCTCCCGGCAATAGTTCATTTACCGCCAGAGACAGATCTTCCTTGAAATCCTTAAAAAAACTCATTTCTTACCTCCATTTATCCGTATGTAGTCAGTCTTCCACACTTTCCGACGAAACATGCTGTACAATCGTTGTATTTTCATCGATCGGCAAAATCTCCGCATCCATCTTCTTAAGCCGCCGGATAATCACTGGCAAAGCCTTCACCGTATCCGGCTTATTTTCCGCATCATGCATCAGCACAACTGACGTATGATACTTTACAACGTCTTTCATCACGTTGTCAACCAGTTCTTTCACCGTATATGAATGGGAGGTTGCGTCCCCGCATTCTACATTCCAGTCAAAATATGTGATTTCCTTTTCATTTAAAACATGGATAAATTCCTTCATATCCAGTCTGCTGACCTGATTGCTGCTGCCTCCCGGAAACCGGTACAGACTGCACGTAATCCCTGCCGCCTCCCGAATCCGGTTCTGAATCTTATCCAGATCCTTTTCAAAGTTCTCCACCGAATCATAGATTTCATCATACTTATGCGTATAAGAATGCATCCCGACTGTATGCCCCCGTTTTATAATCTCACGGTACAGCTGCAAAGACTTTTTATCTTCCCTGCCGGTCAGAAAAAACGTTGCCTTTACATGATATTCATCCAGAATATCCAGAATTTTATTCGTATTTTTACTCGGCCCGTCATCAAACGTCAGATATACCTTTTTATTCTCTTCCTGCGTCTGCTCCTGCTTATCTTCAGCCGGATCGGAACCCGCCGACGTACGGTCCGCATTTTTCGCAGACAGCTTTAACTGATTCACTGCGGCTTTACCGGCTGTCCCGGCTGTTTTCATGTCCGCAGCTTTTGTGCTGTTACTATTTTTCCCTGTGACGGCATCATATGAATCACCCGTATTGAGTGTCTGATTTTCCTGCTGATCTACCTGCTGGCTGCGGATCGTATTTTCGGTCACAATATCAATCTGTTCCTGAAGCGAATGTACTTTTGCAATCAGGGTAATCGAAATCAGAGTCTGCGCCAGCAGCCATGTAATTAAAAACCAGACCAGCCCCGTCTTCATACGCTGTACTCTTTTTTTACGCGCAAGCCGGTCATTCAGCCCTTCATTTTTATCACTCATTCAATATTCCCAGCCCCCTGGTCCTTATTATCCAACTCATTGTATCATATTTGCTTCGCAATGAACACGATTTTTTTGCAATATATTGTGGTTTTTTTAAGGGTTATTTTTGAAATTTTCTGTAAATTTTGGAGAATGTACTGGAGTCTGCTAGTTATTTTTGGAATTTACAGATAATTCCGGTTTCTGTTTTGTATCGGATATAGTATAGCATTGTTTGGGGGAAATGTCATTATGAAAAATTTTCTTTCTATTTATAAATAAGAATCTTTGCCCTTCGTTTCACATCTTCTAATGATCCTTTCTGAATTATGACATACTATTCTTTTGCCTGACCGTCTATTCTCTTCGCTGCAAATAAAACATTGTCTTCTGTGTTTCGATTTCATTTCTCAATTCTTCTTCTGTTGGCAGATACAGCTTATACTTTGATGCAAATAACTGCTCATTTCCATGCAGGATTGAATACCTCGCTATATCTTCATCCGTTTCCGTACAAAGCACAATACCCAGTGTCGGATTATCGTCCGCACCTTTCTTTAATTCATCATACATACGGATATACATATCCATCTGCCCTACATCCTGATGTGTAATTTTATCTGTTTTCAGGTCTACCAAAACGAAGCACTTCAAAATATAATTGTAAAATACAAGATCAATAAAATAATCTTCTTTTTCTGTCTTTATGTGCTGCTGACGGGCCACAAAAGCATATCCTTTTCCAAGTTCCCTATTCGGGTACACTCTATACTCTCATCAACCC
>CANTHI010000053.1 GCA_947653505.1 uncultured Eubacterium sp. | reverse complement strand
AAGCGATTTTCAATGGATTTTTTCAGTAACAGTGCAGGTATCTGAACTGTTACTAACAGTCATGCTTATACCCTGCGCTTTTTCACCAGCTGTATAAAATCACGGTTATTGCCTGTGTGTGAAAACATATTTAAAATATTTTCCACTGCTTCATCTGTTTTCATACCATTAATGCCTTTGCGCATAATATC
The DNA here is from genome assembly GCA_947653505.1 of uncultured Eubacterium sp. The sequence continues at coordinate 11,399 of CANTHI010000053.1, read as the reverse complement.
CACCGCTTCTCTTTCTTCCCTGTCCAGCAGAAGATCCTCTCTGCGCGTACCGGATTTTACGATATCAATCGCAGGGAATACACGCCGCTCGGACAGCTTGCGGTCTAACACCAGTTCCATATTACCAGTGCCTTTAAATTCCTCATAAATCACGTCATCCATCTTACTGCCAGTATCTACCAGCGCAGATGCAAGCACAGTCAGACTGCCACCCTCGCGCATATTTCTGGCTGCGCCAAAGAACCGCTTCGGCATATGCAGCGCAGCAGGATCCAGACCACCGGAAAGCGTACGGCCGCTTGGCGGAACGGTCAGATTATAAGCTCTGGCCAGACGTGTAATACTGTCCAAAAGAATCAGCACATCCTGTTTATGCTCGACCAGACGTTTTGCACGCTCTATCACCATTTCCGACACACGCTTGTGATGCTCCGGCAGCTCATCAAACGTAGAATAAATAACCTCTACATTATTTCCTTCAATCGCTTCTTTAATATCTGTCACTTCTTCCGGACGCTCGTCAATCAGCAGAATAATCAGATGAATTTCCGGATTGTTTACCTTGACTGCCTGTGCGATCTGCTTTAGCAGCGTTGTCTTACCAGCTTTCGGCGGAGATACGATCATCCCACGCTGTCCTTTGCCGATCGGGGATACAAGATCTACGATCCGCATAGAGGTCGTCGTCCGGTTGGTCTCCAGCCGCAGTCTTTCATTTGGAAACACCGGAGTCAGATCCTCAAAATTTCTCCTTTGTGCAACCACAGACGGATGATAGCCATTAATCGTCGTAATGTATAACAAAGCGCTGAACTTCTCGCCCTGTGTCTTAATCCTTGTATTTCCGCGCACAATATCCCCTGTTTTTAAGCCAAAACGACGGATCTGCGACGGCGATACATATACATCATGCTCACCCGGCAGATAATTCTCACACCGGATAAACCCATATCCATCCGGCATCACCTCTAAAATCCCGTCCGCCGTAACACCGCTGTCCAGCTCCGGATTAATATCTTCCTTATTATCCTCCTGTCTGCGCGGTCTCGCATCCCTGGACGCCTGCTGTCCCTGCTGTTCTGTACGGTTTTGCTGTTCACCGCGATCCGGACGGTTCTGTTCTGTACGGTTCTGCTGTTCACCGCGATCCGGACGGTTCTGTTCTGTACGGTTCTGCCGGTCCGGACGTTCTGCTCTATTTGCCTTTTCTGTACGGTTCACAGTCTCTGGACGTTCTGTTTCAGCATCTGGCTTGTCCGGCTGTTTCTTTTCATCCCCTGCTCTTAAAGGCTCCCCAGCCTTTCCCTCCGGAGCCTGCTGTGACTCTGCTTCCGTTTTTACCTGTCCGGTCTGTTCTTTGAGCTTTTCATCCTCTGTTACCATCCGATCAATCAGATCTGATTTCTTTAATCCACTGACGCCTTTTAGTCCACGCGCTTTTGCAAGCTCTCTTAGCACGGCCAAAGACAATGTTTCATATTTTTCCCTCATTAAAATTCTCCTTAATCTTCGTAATATTGGGATTATTTAATCCGAATGCCATAAAAATTGCTGAAGTCTGTTTGAACAAAACTGTGAATTCAATCTGACTATAGATACGTGATTAGGTGTATTATACACCATTATCTGAAAAATAGAAAGGCTTTTCTTAAAAAAATATAAAAACTATGGCAGGCGGAGGTAACAGTTCAGATAACCCATTGAACTGTTACGTATCCAGCCATCCCGGAATCGCTTCGCGATGGGCTGGATACCTGCAACCACTACATTTTCATACGGTCAGCGCAGTACATGCGCAGACCTGCCTGAACTGTTACAGGCGGAGTTACTTTTCACGGGTCAGGAACGCGCAGGGCCGCCCCAATGGGCATAAGCCGCGCGTTCCGTAAGAATATGATTCGGGAGTGCTGCTTAAAAATCAGGCGCATACCCTAAGGGGGCACGCTGTAGCGGGCTATATAACTGATTTTTAAGCAGTGCTATCGGAGAAAAAGACAGGCACTATTAAAAGTTATTTATTTACAGTTCCTTAGAATCTCTTACGACAAATGTACCCTGTCCGGATAGCTTTTTTTCAGCGCCTGCAGCATCTCATCCGTAAGGTCTAAAAGCAGCTTGATTTTCTGCTTATTTTCCATAATGATCATCGTATAAAACGGTGTATCTTTTTCATAAGAAGTATAGTCATATTTTGGAAGGCTGACCGTACCGGTGTCTTTGCGGTATCTGGCTACCGCGTCATGCCGGTTCGGAGCCGTAACCTCCATTGTGCCCAGCTCCAGAACGTGTGCTGTCCTCCGGTAGCGCTTTCCTAAAATCACATCGATCGTAAGCGTACTGCCCTCCAGAACGTACTCATATTCTTTCTGGCTCAGTACACTGTAAAAAAAATACAGCAGGACAAGCAGGAAGCCCGGAAGCATAAACCCCTGTGAGATCATAATGCCAAGCAGAATAAAGAATATGGCAAACAAAAGCATAACCTTTTTCAGCAGGCCGGACATGGCTTTTGGTTTTCTGATCACCTGCGCGATGATCCGGTAATTGTACATAAACAGTTCTCCTTTTTATATTGTATTCAGAATATCCCCATACTGATCAGGCAGTTCTTTTTCCAGCATCTGAAACTGCGGAATATAAAGCTCCAGAATACGGCTTACCAGCTTCTCTGCCGCGTTTCCGTCATATATATGTGTCATATCATTTCTATCCCGCAGCATATCCAGCCAGAGTTCTCCGCAAAAAAACGGATATACCGCGTAAGCTTCTTTGATAATGCTTCTCGGGGAACCTGTTGCAGATACCGGTCTGCCTTCATAGGCTAACAGCTGCTTTAACACCTTCCATCCCAGTTCAAACTGAATAGAAAATTTATCAATTATTCCGCTTACAATAAATGCATTGCTCCGATCCTCCCCATCCGCATGCTCCAGCACCCTCAGATGGGAAACATAGTTATCAAATTTCTTCATAAAGCACAGTTCCTTCCGACTGAATGGAGCTTTTCATCTCCTTTTGTATCCTGCTTTTTCAGTCCTGTCCCCTCCATTCCATACGCTCCTTTCCAAACCTGAATTTTAGGAATTATCAGTTTCTAAATCTCATACCAGAGAATCTGATCCGGCTCCAGCGTAAGCGCGAAGCTGGAACCGTCCCCGCGGTAGATGACGGTGTCCTGCGATTCATCCGTATTATTTACCACGCAGTATCTGCCGCGTTCCACATATGCATGTACTTCCACATATATATTTTCAGAAAACCAGCGGCAGAGCCTGTCCTGCGCCCCCGCGCTCCATAAAATTGCCCGGTGCAGCAGACGGTTATTTGCAAAATTGTACGGAAGCCCGCTGATATAGACCGCGCGTCCTTTGCCAAAGCTGTTTACGGCAAGCTGGACATTCCGGTTCTGTTCTATTAAAATCTCTGTTCCTTCCAGCGCGTAGATATTTTTCTTTCCCTCTCCAAAATCCAGCGCACCGGTTACGTCCTCCGTGATAAAATGCGGATGCTGTTCCCAGTTGTATTTGTCATAGCCAAGTGTAAAGCCGCGTTCTTCTTCCACACCAAATACACCCGCCAGCTGGAAGAAGCGGCCGTTTGCCTGGTGCGCCGAAGGTTCGCCGATTCCGATGATGCCTCCGCCTTCATATACAAACTGTCTGACTGCGCATGAGATCACAGGATCACACCACCATTCCCCTCCGGTATGGGCTGTATCCGCATCTCCCACATTGATCAGCACATCAAACTGCTTTAACAGCTCTGGCTGATTCCTGATATCCGAAAAGCTGATAAAGCTGACATCAAACGGAGCGCCGGAAAGTGCTTCCATGACGCCTGCGTAGGAATAATTCTGTGGAAAATAAATCGCGTGGTGCACCATGTGACATCCCCAGGAACGCATTTTTCCCCAGCAGTTGAGTACCGCGACTTTTCCGGCGCAATAAGGCCTGCTGCCCGCGATATGCTCATACAGCTGACGGAACTCCTCGCAGACGGCTTCCACATAATCCACAAATTCCGGAAAATCCAGCGCCAGCTTCAGATATCCGCCATACCCGATCCGGTCAACCGGCTTGCGCAGAATCGCGCGCCTTGCAGTCACCCAGTTTTCTTTTGCTTCTTTTAACGGGTCGCCTCCTTCGTAAAACGTATCCGGAAAGAAGTACGGCAACAGGCGTCCTTCGGTGTAAGATACGCCTTCGATATCGCTGATCAGACGCAGCGTCGCGCCATTCCCCACACTGCCTACCACCGCATCCAGTCCGGTTTTTGCAAATTCCTCCAGATATGGCTCCGTTCCGATCCAGTGATCCCCTAAAAACATCATCGCTTCTTTCTGATGCGCATGGGTAATATCCACCATTTCTTTTACAAGCTTTGCCACTTCTCTTGTCTGAAACGCGATAAAATCCAGATATTCTTTCGACGGGATCCGGTACTGGCCATTGTAATACCCTTCATCAATGATATATTCCGGCCGGAACGGGTACCCCGCCTCCTGCTCAAACTGCTCCAAAATATAAGGACTGACCGACGCGGAATAACCATACCAGTCTACATATTTTTCCCGGCGCTGCTCATCAAACAGGAGCGTAAACTGATGGAAAAACGTCGTATACCGCAGCACGTCCACATATGGATGCTCTTTGATAAACTGTTCCAGCCGCCGCATGGTAAAGGCGCGCGTTTCAGGCTGGCGTACATCAAACGTCATCTGATGCTCTACATCCTGCCAGTTATTTACCGTCGCATTATACATATGCACCGGATCCCAGATAATATACGCAAGAAAGCTGACCGTATAATCATGAAACGGTATACTTTTCACAACTACTTCCCCGCCCGCTTCGTCATAGCTCCAGTCCGCAACCGGCACAACCCCGCCGGTACTGCGGTCCACCACTTCCCACCAGCGGGTAATGTCATCTCTCGTATTGGGCATCAGCAGATCCGGATGCAGACCCTTCATCAGCGGAATCCGAAGCTGCTGGTCAAACGCTGTATAAAAAGGAGTCATCACATACATCTGCTGGATTTCCTGTGGGTGCGCCTTCGCCCATTCATTGTCTTTTCTGGTCGTATAATAAGTCGCATAAACCTTCAGTCCCGCATCCTTTAACTCTACCGGAAATTCCGTGCCGTCACAGTCACGGACCGCGTCCGCACCCCATTTTTCTGCCAGTCGTATCGTATCCGCTACGACGTCCATATCCGTAGGTATTGTTACCCGCCCTTTGTGTTTCTTCATAAAAATTCCCTCCATATCACAATATCAGTTTTTTTCCGTCCTGAATCATCCGGAAAGCGCTTCCCGAAAGTCCTGCCAGATGAGATTCCCTTAGCAAAACCTTGTTACAATCTCCTGCATCTGTCCCCATTTACGCTCCATATCCGCCGTCAGCGCCAGCTGTGTCCGGCAGCGGTCCAGATTGTGGCGCTCTTTGTGAATGCGAAAATAAGTATCGCCAGAAAGATAATCGGTCAGAAAACGCATCCCGCACTCCATTGTCATCATTTTTGCCCCCACAGGCAGCATTTCCAGCTCTTTTGGGGTCAGACTCCCCTGACAGCCTTTTAAAAATCCGGCAGTATACTTCTCATAAAGCCCCAGATCCAGTGACACTTTTAAAAGGTCCGTCTCATCTTCCGATGCTGTATTTGCTCCAAACCGGATCGAATCCCCGAAATCATTGACTGACAGTCCCGGCATGACGGTATCCAGATCAATTACACATATGCCTTTTCCGGTCTTCGTATCCAGCATGACATTATTCAGCTTTGTATCATTATGCGTCACCCGAAGCGGCAGCTCCCCATCTGCCTGCAGCTTTGTCAGCGCTGACATTTCCTGTTCCCGCTCCATCAGAAATCCGATCTCCTCACGTGCCAGAGCCGCGCGCCCGCAGACGTCCCGCTGTACTGCCTGGCAAAAATCCGCAAACCGTTTCGGCGTATTATGAAAATCAGGAATCGTCTCGTGCAGCGTATCCGCCGGAAAATCTGCCAGCAGAGACTGAAACCTGCCAAATGCCAGCGCGCTTTCATAAAAATCATCCGGCTTGCGCACGGCATCGTAAGTTACGGCATCTGTGATAAACCGGTACATCCTGTAGCAGCCGCCCTGTGTCTGGCAGTAGCTGGCTCCATCCCGTGTGCGGATCACCTGCAGCGCTTCCCTGTCCGGATCTCCGCCAGCGGCTTTGATTTTTTTCCTTAAATAGTCCGTTACGTGTACAATATTTTCCATCAGTTCCCCGACATTGTGGAAAATACTGGTGTTAATCTGCTGAAAAATATAGTCCTCCCGCTTTTCCCCATGTTCGATGCCAATCAGACGGGTACGGTTGATATGACCGCTGCCGTATTCCCGCATTTCCACAATCGTACCTTCCAGCGCAAATGTCTGCATGATTTCATGCTTCTCCATGTGCATCCCCCCTTTTTTCCTTTTGAAATTTTATTGTATCATAGATTGATTCTGATTTGAATCTATTTTTTGAATTGTCTGGATTTAGCCTCCTGTCTCTTTCCGCCTGCACCGCGACGGCGTGCAGCCCATCTGCCTGTGAAACAGCCGGCTGAAATACAGCGGATTTTCATACCCGACAATACGTGCAATCTCATTTACCGCATAATCTGTAGTTTCCAGCAGCATCCGGGCATTTGTGATGCGGATGGACGTGACATACTGCATGGGAGCGGCTCCGGTGTATTTCCTGAAATTGCGGATAAACCAGCTGACGCTCATGCCTCTGGAAGCCGCGTATTCTTCAATGCTGATCTTACGGTTATAATTTTCATTAAAATAAGAAACGGCCAGCTCCATCTCATGATCCAGATATTCGTTTCTGACCACATGCTCTTTCTGAAGCTCCCGGTGGAAAATGATCAGCAGCTGCCGCAGTGACAGCGTCAGCATTTCCTCATAATCATCCGGACATCTTTGTAATTCCAGAATCATCCTTTTAAATATGCGTTCGTATTCCAGAGAGGTTCCGACGGAAAATACCCGTCTGTCATCCGCAAATCCACTGCGTCTTAACATATTTTTTACATCACTTCCGGTAAAGTGCACCCAGTATACCTCAGTCTTATCCACGCCATAGTATTCGTATTTCTGAAACTCTTTCGGACGGAATAGCACGATATTTCCAGCGGTCACGGTCGTCTCGTTTTCTGGATTGTCAAAATGAAAATAAGCGCGTCCGGAAGCGATATAAATGATCTGAAAATCCAGTCTGCCTCTGGGGCGGTAAGTTGGCAGCTTTGGCAGCGCGGTCAGACGGTAGGTGCCGCAGCTTCCTACAATCAGCGGCCTGCTCCTGTCTTTAAAATCAATCAACGAGTGATTTTTATATCCTGAGTTCATGTACATGGCCCGTACCTCCTTTTTTATTGTATCATTTTATGCATATTCTGTCCATTTCTGTTTATGGACAGATTGTGCCTGAAAATGTATGCTGTTATCAGCAGATTCAGTGACCATAAGAAAAAAACAGCAATTAGAAGGACCTTGCGGGAACTTAATCAATGTACAAAAATATGCATATTAAAGGAGGATAACCTATGATTGCGCCACGTTACTATGAGGATCCGGGCATGCTGCATGACCGCACGATGCCTGCGAGAGCCTACTACATTCCGGCATCTGAAAAAAACGATCATCTGGCTGAGCACCGTGAACTCTCTGACCGGTTTTTGCTGCTGAATGGCGAATGGGATTTCCGGTATTTTGAAAGCATTTACGATGTGACGGATGCTTTCTATGAACCCGGTTACGACACTTCGGCTTTTGACCGGATTGCCGTTCCGGGCGTCTGGCAGATGGCCGGCTATGACTGCCATCAGTACACCAATATCCGCTATCCGTTTCCATTTGATCCGCCATATGTACCGCAGGATATTCCGTGCGGCGCATATGTCCATACCTTTTCTTATCAGAAGGATGAACGGGCGCCAGAGGCATTTTTAAACTTTGAAGGCGTGGACAGCTGCTTTTACGTATGGCTGAACGGCGTCTATGCGGGATACAGTCAGGTGTCCCATGCCACAAGTGAGTTTGACGTGACTGCCCTGCTGCAGGAAGGTGAAAATACGCTTGCGGTTCTGGTGCTCAAATGGTGCGACGGCTCTTATCTGGAAGATCAGGATAAGTTCCGCATGAGCGGCATATTCAGAGACGTATATCTGCTGAAAAGGCCAAAAAAAGCCGTCAGGGATTACTTTATCACTACTAAGGTCTTAAAAGACCACGCTACTGTCAGTATCCATCTCTGCTTCCGTACACCGGTAACTACAAACATAACAATAGAAGACGCTTCCGGCTCCATTGCCGCATCTGGTGAAATTTCTAAAGATGGTACCTTAGAGCTTACCGTGCCGGATCCTGTTCTCTGGAACACAGAACATCCTTATTTGTATACGGTAGTCTTTGCGACAGAAAACGAAGTGATTACCGACCGGATCGGTTTTCGTACGATTGGGATCCGGGACCGGGTCATCCGGCTGAACGGAGTAAATATCAAATTCCGCGGCGTAAATCGCCATGATTCCGATCCGGAAACCGGGTTTGTAACCAGTCCGGAACAAATCAGAATAGATCTTACCCTTATGAAACAGCACAATTTTAATGCCATCCGCTCCAGCCATTACCCAAACGCGCCATATTTTTACCAGATGTGTGACCAGTACGGTTTTCTGGTGATCGATGAAGCCGATCTGGAGGCGCACGGACCATTTATGCTCTACCGCAGGGAGGATACGGATGAAAACCGCTGGAACCGCTGGAATGAAACGCCTGCCGACGATCCGGCATGGGAACAGGCCATTACAGACCGTGTACAGCTTATGGTACAGCGGGATAAAAACCGGCCCTGTATCGTGATGTGGTCAATGGGAAACGAAAGCGCCTACGGATGCAATTTCGAAAAAGCACTGGCATGGACAAAGACCTTTGATCCGGACAGAATCACACAGTATGAAAGTGCCAGATACCGCAATCCCGCCATTACCTACCATTATGAGCATCTGGATCTTTACAGCCGGATGTATCCATCTATGGAAGAAATCGAAGAATATCTGGAAAACGATGGGAGCAAACCATTTCTGCTGGTGGAATACTGTCACAGCATGGGGAATGGCCCGGGTGATCTGGAAGATTATTTTCAGATGATTCACAAAGATGACCGGATGTGCGGAGGTTTTGTCTGGGAATGGTGCGACCACGCCATTGCGCATGGCAGGGCTGACAACGGAAAAACCATTTACCATTATGGCGGTGATCACGGAGAGCTGATTCATGACGGCAATTTTTGCATGGACGGCCTGGTATATCCGGACCGCACGCCACATACCGGACTGCTGGAATATAAAAATGTATACCGTCCGGTAAGAGTCGTTTCTTATGAGGAAGACAGCGGAAAGCTGGTGCTCCACAACTATATGGACTTTGATTCCCTGGAAGATTATGTACAGATTTCCTACGAAATGACGCAGGACGGTCTGGTTATCGGGCAGGGAATGCTGCCGGACGTATCCGCGGCACCCCACAGCGATGGGACGGCATACTTAAAGCTGCAGATTCCGTCATCGGGAAAAATATATCTTAAGCTGACCTACCGTCTGAACATGGAACTCCCGCTGCTGGAACGCGGCCATATCTGCGGCTTTGACGAGATCAGACTCAAAAATCAGGACGGAAGAAACAGGCAGGCAGTAAAGTGGCTGGAAATGGAAGCTGCCTGTAGCAGCATTACGGTAACGCGGACGGATACGCAGATCCTGTTGCAGGCAAAAGATTTTCGTTACTGTCTGGATCCGCGCACCGGTCTGTTTACACAGATACAGTTTGCGGGAAAAGACTATCTGAACCATCCGATGGAATTAAATATCTGGCGGGCGCCAACAGACAACGATATGTATATCCGTAAGGAATGGGAAAAAGCACATTACCCGGAGGCTGGAACCAGGGCCTGCCATATCGAAGTACTGAACGACCAGCACGGAGTGCTGCTCGTAGAGCATCTTGCAATTGTGGCGCCTGCTGTCCAGAAAATTTTAGACATAAGCCTTACCTGGAAAATTGACGGAAACGGAAAGATCTCGCTGATCCTGACCGCGGCAAAAGACGAAGAATTTCCAGAGCTGCCACGGTTTGGTATCCGTCTGTTTCTTGACAAAGCACTGGAAAACGTCAGCTATTTTGGAATGGGCCCGCAGGAAAGCTACCGGGACAAGCATCAGGGCTCCTGTCATGGCATTTACCACTCCAGGGTCAGCCAGATGCATGAGGATTACATCCGTCCGCAGGAAAATGGCAGCCATTTTGACTGTGATTACGTAAAAGTGGCTGATACACAGGGTGGTATTCTGGCGGTATCCGGACAGCCGTTTTCCTTTAACGCTTCTATTTATACACAGGAAGAGCTGGAGAGAGCCGCGCACAACTATGAACTCACCGAAGCTGACAGCACCGTGCTCTGCATTGACCATGCATGCAATGGAATTGGTTCCAACAGCTGCGGTCCGCAAGTTTTAAAGCAGTACCGGTTTGATGATACTACATTCCGGTTCCAGCTGGAGCTGGTTCCGTTTACATTTTAAGAAACTGCGGCAAAACAGCCTGTACACTTTGCGGGTGAGGGTTATTTCACGACAGTTTCGAATCAAACGAAGGGGGAGACACTTATGGAAGAAAAGAAATATTTAAAATGGTACAACAAAATAGGATATGGCGCCGGTGATATCGCGGGCAATGTCGTCTATGCATTTCTGGCATCCTTTGTCATGATCTATCTGACCGATACAATCGGTCTGTCATCCGGAATCGTGGGAACACTGATCGCCATATCCAAGCTGTTTGATGGTTTTACGGATATTTATTTTGGCTCCCTGATCGACAAGACACACAGCCGGCTGGGAAAAGCCAGACCGTGGATGCTGTATGGCTACGTCGGATGTGCCATCACGCTGGCAGCCTGCTTTGCCGTACCGGCTGACCTTGGCAGTACGGCACAGTATGTCTGGTTTTTTATCGCGTACACCCTGCTGAACAGTGTTTTTTATACGGCAAACAACATCGCATACTCAGCGCTTACTTCTCTCGTTACGAAAAACAGCAAAGAGCGCGTGCAGATGGGTTCTTACCGTTTTATCTTTGCATTTTCGACCAACCTTCTGATCCAGACCATCACCGTTGGATTTGTAGATCTGTGCGGAGGGGGCGCCGCCGCATGGAGGCTGGTAGCGATCATTTATGCTATCATCGGTCTGATCATCAATACCGTCTCCGTATTTTCCGTAAAGGAGCTCCCGCAGGAAGAAACCAGCGGCAGCGGTACGGCCAATGTGGTCAACTTAATGCAAGTTTTATAATGCACATTTGACAATTAAATAAA
>CANTHI010000052.1 GCA_947653505.1 uncultured Eubacterium sp. | reverse complement strand
CCGGATACATTTCTCCTGATCGATCACTGATTTGCCGTTCTTCATGAAGCCTGGCCAACATCCCCCTCATATCCAGATTCTTGGTTTGGGCTTGCCTCTGCAAGAGCAACAGCCAACATATGCAGATTGTTTTCTACAAACATTTTCTTTTCACTATCGTAATCATTCAGATTCAATATGTATGCCTCCATGCATTCAAAGAAAATGCCATCTCGGACAGTCGATGGAAAACCTTTCCCTTTTTTTATCAATTCAATTACCGCTATCGGGTCCATATCCAAAACATCAAGAATATTTTGCAATGAACCTATTGCCGTATCCTTTGTAGTTCCTGTAAGTAAAGTATTTTTAACTTTCGATAATGCATTCAAAAACAACACCTCTTTCTTCACTGGTCAAAACAGTTAAATGCAGCTGTCTTTTATAACATTGTGTCTTATATTCTGAAAAACTTTTTATTCTACCTCGTTTCCACCATAAAACAATGAATCATTCAGTTCCCTGATCAGATTTTCAATCAACTCTTTGTTTCTTTTATAAGAATCCCTCCGTATCTGTACCTTCCTCTTTACGTCATCATATGCGAATCCTGTTCCCCCTGTACGTTTCTTTTTCATGGCAACCTCTGTATATCTCCGCCTGATCCATGCCTCCTGTGTCTCACAGACTTCTTTAAAAAGCTCCTGCATTTCCGGCAAGTCCTTCTTCTTGCATACTGGGCCACTGTCCCAGCCCCGAGTCCAGGCAACCTGGCAATTTCATCCATTGACATTTCAGTATTAGAAAGGTATTCTTCCATACGCTGGTCATATAAAAATCCCTTGTTGGAAATACACGGATTCTTAAGGTATTCATCAAACTCCTGATCCGGATCTGACCTTCGGTATCTCATTCCGCAGTGCTGGCATTCAAACCATGCCCACACCGCATCTCCTTTTTTATGTATTTCTTTTCGCACCGCGCTGTCTTTCCTGTAATAGCTGCATATTTTATTAGCACACGGCCAAGGGCGGGCGCAGGTTAAAGCCAATGCTTTCCTGCAGATATCTCAGCCAGTAAAAAGGATTTTTCGTTTTTCAATATATGACATTTTTATTAGTTCCAATATATTAAAGGATATCGTCTGAATATTTGGCAGTATCATCATAAAAATTATAAAAGACGCAAGCTTCGTCTCTCTCCATATACTCCGGTTCTTTGCGGATGTCCCAGGAGGGGGAAAAATCTATATCGCCAAGATATTTTTCGGTGAGAAGCGACAGCAGAATCTTTCCGTTTATCCAGGCTTCTGCAGCTTCTTCTGTTTTTGCTGGAATGCTGCCAGACTCAGGCAGTGATTTGAGCCTTTTAAACACAGGCTCCACCTGCCAGCGCAGACGGTAACATGCAAGGATTTCCCCTGCCAGTATTTCGGACGGCAGGGACGTTATTACAAACATATAGCTGTGCGTAAATACCGTTTCATTACTGAGTTTTATCTGCTTTTTGCTTTCCAGTTTTTTGATGCGGGAATTTTCCACAGCGATTTCCCCTTTCGTCTTTTTACAGGCGCAGATTCTTAATGGAACAGGCTTTTTTTCACTGTTCCTGATATATACATTTAATTCCTGGGCGCTTTCATCAACCGTACGCAGCCAGTCAGCAAAAACAAGCTTCCTGCCACTGGCGTCATAGATATTGAAAGCTTTATTTTTGATTCGGATGATAAAATCCCCTCCCGCCGCAAGGCAATGTTCGATGCTTTTTATTGTCCCATATGCGCGGCCGGCTATGACAAGGCATCCTTTGGCAGGCGTAAAATTTTTGAGGCTTTCTCCAGTGGACTGTCTGGTTATTCTGAACTGGCTGCAGGTTAAGAAAAAGATGTCCACAGCGTAATGCAGATGCCATAAATTTTTTACAGCGCCTTTTTCCACAATATCTGACGCATCAATGGCAAGAACCTGGAATAGCTTAAACCAGCGGATTTTTATACTGAATCAGCGGATTTGGCAGGATATGCTGTGTAAGCCGGATGATCCAGTCCTTACATTTTACAAAACGTTTCATAAAGCCAGCATCGCTGATTCGTCCAATACCGCTCATCAAAGCGAACTGGCTTACATCAATTAAAGATTTATTGCCAGAGAGATAAAATAAAATCAGCCGCAGCAGATCAAGGGGATTTTTAATTGTCCATTTTCTCGTAATCGCTTTTTTATCAAAACATGCCTGTTCAAAACCTTGTGGCAACAGTTTTACTAAATTATTTGTATCCATAAAATTCACCTCTTTTTGAGTATATCATAAATTTTACGGATTTACAGCAACAAAGTTAGTGCATCAGCACTGACGATTATATCTTATATTTACAGCTTTAATTATGTGAATCATTTTAGATATATAACAATTGCTGTTACTCAGGATTTTAAACAAAAATCCCCCCTGCTGCAGATTTGAAAAGTGTTTATCGCCTGTTTTGTTACGTTTTAGCATCCCTCCTTTCCTGTGGCCTTTGTTACTGAAACCTTATCTGGAACCTTTTTCCCGTCTCATCCCTGTATTCATAAAGTTTTACGCTTTGAAATGATTCCCATATCCGTTCATGCTTTTCTGACAGGCTTAACGCTGTTTTTTTCCAAATCCTCTCCCATGCTTCCATTACCTGGGATATCATATGTCCGATCTGCATCAGGTAATAATGGTTTTTTAATGCCTGATAATCTTTGCTGAATAAATGCTCCGGAAAATAACCATGTTTCTTTTGGGCATTGAACCCCCCCCGTTCTCTATTTTCCAGCGCCGTCTCCCGGATTCTATCAGTGCGGATGCATTGTTTTGCCCTACAGAAAGATCTGTCAGGAACAGGAACCGGGACTTTACTTTTTTTGTATCTCCTTTCCTGCCGCCTTTTTTTATTTTTACTTCCCGTTCCTCCACGTATTCCACAATGTTTACTTTGTACCCGTTATAATCAATGTCTGTAACAAAGCCATGCCAGCAGGCCCCATCACAAAGCTCCTGCTTCCGGCAGTTCCCCTCTGTTTTTTTCAATTTCTGGTATTCCTGCGCAATCGTTGGAATGCTGCCCTCTTTGTACCGGAGAATATAATGCCACCCGCTGTCACGGCATTTCTTAAAAAAATTTTCACATGCATAAAGGCTGTCTGCGCAAAAGCAGGCAGGGAGTCCTGGAAATTCTTTTTTAAAACGCTCCATCAGCCTGTAACATGCCTTCCTTTCACAATCCTGCTTTTCCGTTTCCCTGCCATCCGTATTTTCTAAAAATTCTGTCATTATGCTTACAATGATGTCCGGATGGAGAACAATTTTTGCTTCCAGTATGTAATAGTAATATTCCGTATATTCCTTATCGGTCCCTTTATTATGAACCCTGTAAAGGCTTTTCCCATCCAGTCCTTTGCAGCTGCTATGGATCTGCGTTCCATCCACAATCACCTGCCAGTATTTATTTCGGATCCCTGCGTCTGCAAATGCACGGCTGCATATCAGCCTGTACACAAGCTGGCAGACAACATCCTGCAGCTCCTGCGGGTCCGGACGTTTCAGATATTTATTTATGGTTTCCCAGTATGGGATTTCATCTGCATGTGTTTTCCAGCCGGATAATTCCCATATATTTTGTATGACGGTTTCAGAATTAAATTTCTGGCTTGTTTTTCTCATGCTGCTGATATAAAATATAGAAGAAAGGATACGGGTCATGAGGAGTATGACATTGGGATAGGTAATATAGCCCTGGTTTCTGGGATCTTTTGTTTGTTTTAACAGATGGGTCAGTTCAGGGAAAAAATGTTTTATGACTTTGACAAGTTCTACCGCAAGATGAAACTGTTCCAGATGTCTGCGTGTTTCTTTCCGTGTCACTTTCGGCTTTGTTTTCATAAAAAACCTCCTTTCTTTACGTGGATAGTGCGAAAAAATAATTTGTGCTTAATTATATTATCGCTTATTTTCCCGTAAAATGGGAGGTTTTTTTGCGAAAAATTTTTAATCGTCAGTGCTGAATTGCCAACAGCACTGACGATTAATTCCTCAGGATACAGCGTTGCGTCCAGACTCCCAGCAAATTTTAGTAGCGTATCCTCTGATTTTATGATAATATAAATTCATATGCGTAAAAAGTCAGTTTAAAAATATACATATCAAAGGAGACAATACAATGATTTGGGCAAAAGAAGAGACGATGTCACGGGCCGGAATAGAAGCGCTCCAGTTAGAGCGGCTAAAGGAGACCGTTGCGCGTGTGTACGAAAAAGTGCAGCCTTACCGCAGAAAAATGGATGAGGCTGGCGTAAAACCGCAGGATATCCGTTCGCTTTCGGATTTACAGAGACTGCCGTTTATCACAAAGCAGGATATGCGTGACAATTATCCGTTCGGACTGTTTGCCGTGCCAAAGGACGATCTGGTGCGTATCCACGCTTCCAGTGGCACGACGGGAAAGCCTACGGTAGTCGGCTATACCAGAAGGGATCTGGATGTCTGGACAGAGACGGTATCCAGAATCGCGGTGATGGGCGGCGCCTCAAAGGCGGATGTGGCGCAGATCTGTTTTGGATACGGGATGTTTACCGGGGCGCTGGGGCTGCATTATGGTCTGGAGAAAATCGGGGCTGCGATGGTGCCGTCTTCTACCGGAAATACGGAAAAGCAGATTATGTTTATGAAAGATTTTGGAACGACGCTGCTGGTCGCGACGCCGTCTTATGCGCTGCGCATCGCGGAGGTTGCACAGCAGATGGGACTGGATCCGAAAAAAGATCTGCACGTCAGAATCGGACTGCTGGGCAGTGAGCTCTTAACCGAAGCGATGCGGACGGAAATGCATAAATACTGGGGAGATGGGATGCTGGTTACTTCCAATTATGGCATGAGTGAGCTAAACGGTCCGGGAGTATCTGGCGAATGTGAATATTTGTGCGGCATGCATGTCAATGAAGACTATTTTATTCCGGAGATTATCGATCCGAAAACAGGCGAAGCGCTGCCTGCCGGGGAGAAGGGCGAGCTTGTCATTACCTGTATCTATAAAGAAGCGCTGCCGCTCATCCGTTACCGTACGAAGGATATTACAAGGCTGATTTACGAACCGTGCCAGTGCGGCCGCACCACTGTGCGCATGGAAAATCTGGACGGACGTACGGATGATATGTTAAAAATCCGCGGAGTCAATGTGTTCCCGAGCCAGATTGAAGAGGTACTGCTTGGCATTACAGAAATCGGGCCGCATTACGAGATTATTGTTACAAGAGCAAACCATACAGATAAGCTGGAAATCCGCGTAGAGCTGGCAGAGCCGGTGGACGAGTTCCAAAAGCTTCAGGAGCTGGATGCAAAAATCAGACATAAGCTGCGTATCGTACTGGGACTGGACGCGAAAATCAGGCTGGAGTCTCCAAATACACTGCAAAGATTTGAAGGAAAAGCGCAGAGAGTGAAAGATTTGAGAAATCAGTCATAAGTCTGGAAGCAAAATGCGAAATCAAAATGCGAAATCAAAAGTAACAAAGAAATAAAAAGCAACAAATAAATAAAAAGCAACAATAAGTATCCTGATATTTAGGTAGAAAAAACTTGCGGAAAAAACGTAATGAATGAAAAATCGTTCAGGAAAGGAAGTATCAAAAGAGTGGAAAAGAAGATTATGCTGGGAAATGAGGCGATTGCGCGGGGGGCATACGAAGCAGGCGTGAAAGTATCTGCAGCCTATCCGGGTACGCCAAGTACGGAGATCAGTGAAAATATCGCCTTATATGATGAAATATACGCGGAGTGGTCTCCAAATGAGAAGGTTGCCACCGAGGTTGCCATCGGCGCTTCCATCAGCGGAGTGCGCGCAATGGCGTCGATGAAGCATGTCGGAGTTAACGTGGCGTCCGACCCGCTTTATACGGTTTCTTACAGCGGGGTAAACGGGGGACTGGTGCTCGTTGCCGCGGATGATCCAGGGCTTTACAGCTCCCAGAACGAACAGGATACCCGCTGTGTAGCAAGGGCTGCAATGGTGCCGGTACTGGAGCCTTCGGACAGTCAGGAGGCGAAAGACTTTGTAAAGCTGGCCTATGAGCTGAGCGAAACGTATGATACGCCTGTGATCGTGCGTACGACGACGCGTCTGGCGCATTCACAGGGAACCGTGACGCTGGAAGAAAGAATTGTGCCAGAAGATAAAATTTATGAAAGAAATCCTGCAAAATATGTCATGATGCCTTCAAATGCCATCGGACGTCATGTGTATGTGGAAAAGAGAATGAAAGCGCTGGCGGAAGACGGCTGTACGTTTGCCATCAATCGTGCGGAGTACCGGGATCTGTCGGTCGGTTTTATTACGAGCGGTATTCCGTACCAGTATGTAAAAGAAGCCTGTCCGGATGCTTCGGTATTAAAGCTTGGCATGGTACATCCGCTGCCGAAAAAGCTGATCGAAGAGTTTGCGTCCAAAGTGGATCAGCTCTACATATTTGAAGAGCTGGAGCCTGTAATCGAAGAGCAGGTGAAGGCATGGGGCATTGCCGCGGTTGGAAAAGAGCTGTTTACCGTACAGGGAGAGTATTCCGCCAATATGATACGCGAAAAAATACTGCATGAGCCTGCCGCAAGCAGGGAGCCTGCAAAGGTTCCGGCAAGACCGCCGATCTTATGTCCGGGCTGCCCGCACCGGAGCGTCTTTTCGGTATTGAACCGTCTGGGCATCCATGCAGCCGGAGATATCGGATGCTATACACTGGGCGCTGTGCCGCCGCTAAGCGTAATTGATACGACGATCTGTATGGGCGCAAGCATTTCCACGCTGCACGGGATGGAAAAGGCAAAAGGAAAGGAATATATCAAAAACTGGGTGGCAGTTATCGGGGATTCCACGTTTATGCACACAGGCGTCAACTCTCTGATGAATATGGTTTACAATCAGGGCACCGGAACAGTCATGATTCTGGATAATTCCACAACCGGTATGACCGGACATCAGGACCATGCCGCGACCGGAAAGACGTTAAAAGGCGGGACCGTTCCTGCGATCAGCATTTATCATCTGTGTCAGTCGATGGGCATCCGGCGTGTGACAGAGGCAGACGCGTTTGATACGAAAAAGCTGGAGCAGATCATAAAGGAAGAAACAGCGGCAGAAGAAGTCTCGGTAATCATTGCAAAGGCACCATGCGTACTGTTAAAGGGAAATGTATTTCCATATAAATGCAGACCAGTCGCTGACAAATGCAAAAAATGCGGCATGTGCCTGAAACCAGGCTGCCCGGCGCTGACAAAAAAAGCGGACGGGACGATTGCCATTGACGATACGATGTGCAATGGCTGCGGACTGTGTGAGCAGTTATGTAAGTTCGGTGCGATTGAACGGGTAAAATGAAGGAAACGGGATACAGGGAGGAAAGTATGACAAAAAATATTATGATTGTGGGCGTCGGCGGACAGGGAACGCTGCTGACGAGCCGCATTTTAGGCGGTATTACATTAGATGCCGGATACGATGTAAAATTATCAGAGGTACATGGTATGGCGCAAAGAGGCGGCAGTGTAGTCACTTTTGTGCGTTATGGCGAAAAAGTCGCAGAACCGATCGTGGAACAGGGACAGGCAGATGTGCTGATTGCTTTTGAAAAACTGGAAGCGCTGCGGTATGCGCATTTTCTGAAAAAAGATGGTGTAATTATTGTCAACGATTACCGGATCGAGCCGATTACAGTCGTTACAGGCGCGGCACAGTATCCGGAACATATCATACAGGAGCTGGAACAGGAGCATACCGTCTATAAAATGAACGCGATGGAAGAGGCAAAGAAGCTCGGAAACGCGAAAGTGTTCAACATTATCATACTCGGCATGGCGGCAAAGCATATGGATTTTTCCAAAGAAGCATGGTTAAACGTCATAGCAAAGACCGTTCCGCCAAAAACCGTGGAAATCAATCAGAAAGCATTTCTGACAGGCTACGAATCAGGGGTATAAAAAAGTACAATGGAGGGAAATATGTTTATTAAGCAGTTGTCGGTTTTTATCGAAAATCAAAAAGGACGTCTGGGAGAAGTGCTGGACGTCCTGAAAGCGGCGCATGTCAGCGTAATTTCATTAAGTCTTGCAGATACGAGCGAATACGGTCTGTTACGCCTGATCACCAACGACCCGCAGACAGGATGGCTGGCGTTAAAGGAAAAGGGATTTTCCGCGATGCTCTCCGATGTGCTGGCCGTAAAGCTCTCCCACCATGTGGGCAGTCTGCAGGAGGTCCTCAGCCACGTCTGTGAAGCAGGTCTGAATGTGGAATATATGTATGCACTGACCAACAAAGAGGATGATGCTTCGATTATCTGCAAGATTTCCAACGGGGACGAGGCTGCTGAGCTGTTAAAAAGCAGGGATGTTACGCTGTACAGTCAGGAAGATCTGACCAGAATGTTCCGGTAGCCGGCAGTGCGGGACTGTGACTTTTTTTGATTATAGTAAAAATCATAGGAAAGATCATGGTAAAGATCATGATAAAGACCGGAGTAAAAGATCAGGAATAAAAGAATTAGGAGTAAAAGACCAGATGGAAGATTTTATGGATCATTCTGCAGAAAACCGGATAAAAAATCTGATAAAACATCCGGCAGAAAACGCAAAAGAAAGCGATAGAAAAAATTCTATGGAACATCCGGCGCAGAATTTTATGGAACATCCGATGCAGGATTCTATGGAATATCCAGCGCAGGATTCTGTGGGAGATTTAGGAATTGTAGATTTTCATACACACATTTTCCCGGAAAAAATCGCAGTACGCACGATCCGCAAGCTGGAGGCAAAAGCAGATGTAAAAGCATATTCCGATGGAAGGGAAGCGAGCCTGATAAGCTCCATGAAGCAGGCAGGCGTAGATCTTTCCATCGTTCTTCCGGTCGTTACGGCACCGGAGCAGTTCGACACCGTCAATCATTTCGCGGCGGCGCTGAACGAAAAATACTGCAATCAGAAACCACGCCTGTTGTCATTTGGCGGGATTCACCCGGATTCACCGGACTATAAAAAACAGCTGCGTACCATTCAGTCACTTGGCCTGCGGGGCATCAAGCTGCATCCGGATTATCAGAACACATTTTTTGACGATATCCGTTATATGCGGATTTTAGACTATGCGTCCCAGCTGAATCTGACAGTCGTCGTACATGCCGGCATAGATATCGGATATCCCGACAATGTGCGCTGTACGGTAAAAAGCATCACAAAAGTACTGGACGAGGTAGCACCGGAAAAGCTGGTGCTGGCGCATTACGGCGGATTTAAAATGTGGGACGAGGTAGCAGAGTCTGTGGCTGGCCGCAATGTATATCTGGATACGGCCTATACAGCTGATTTTATCGAAGACGGCATTTTCCTGAAAATACTGGAAAAGCATGGTGCTGACCGTATCCTGTTCGCGACGGACAGTCCGTGGAGCGGACAGGCAGAATCCCTGGCCCATATCCGCAGACTTGTGAAACATCCGGCAGATTTGCGGAAGATACTTGGACAGAATGCGGGGAGGCTGCTTGGGCTGAAGATGAAGGAAGTCGGGCAGTCTGCGTAATTGCTGTGTCAGCCTGATATATAGGGAGGGACATTTTGGGGAGGCGCACGCTGGATGAGGGAACCGGCCCTGTTTCATTGTGACTTTGGAAGAATGTTAGAAGCTCTTAGTATTCTGCCCGATACACAGGCGGCGGAGCCGAAGCGGCACCTTTAGCTGCTGGCGGTACGCCAGAAGCGAACCAGGTGGCGCGCCCGTCCGGTACCACAGACTGGATGCAGAATGCTTAGAGCTTCTTACATTCTGGAAACTGGAACAATGAAACAGGGCCGCTTCCCTCATCCGGCGTTCGAGAGGCCGGTATGTACTGTTCTGGTTTATCCGGATTAGGGTTTCCTGTATTCTGGAGCGGACACAGCAGACGGGGCAAAGTTTCTCTCCCAGCGCCCGCATAGCCAATACACAACACTTTTATATAAATTGTTATTTTTTGCTCTTAAGTTCCCTCATTCAGCGTCCGAGGGGGCCATTCTGTCAGGCAAAGGAACAGGCAGACCGGCCAGCCGGCATTCACTGGCCCATCAAAAACATTAGGAGGATCAACGTGTTTATAAAACTTATTTTTTTAATTTTATTTTTCGCAGTAATGATCGGAGTAGGTCTGTACTCCAGAAAGCACGCGTCAAACGTAAATGACTTTGTACTCGGCGGCAGGAGCGTCGGACCGTGGCTGACGGCGTTTGCCTACGGAACGTCTTATTTTTCCGCCGTTGTGTTTGTAGGATACGCAGGGCAGTTCGGATACCGGTATGGACTGGCTTCCACCTGGATCGGGATCGGGAATGCGCTGATCGGTTCACTGCTGGCCTGGGTGATTCTGGGACGGCGTACCCGGATTATGAGCAATCACCTTTCGGCGGCGACGATGCCGGACTTTTTTGGCAAGCGGTATCATTCGAATGCGCTGCGGATCGCGGCTTCCGTGATTTCGTTTGTCTTTCTGATCCCGTATACGGCTTCGGTTTATAACGGGCTGTCCAGACTGTTTGGCATGGCTTTTGATATTCCCTATGAGGTCTGTGTGATCGTAATGGCGGCGCTGACCTGTGTATACGTGATTTTAGGCGGTTATATGGCGACGGCGATCAATGATTTTATTCAGGGGATCGTGATGTTAGCGGGGATTGTGGCTGTCATTGCGGCTGTGTTAAACGGCCAGGGTGGATTTTTAAATGCGGTGCGAAGCCTTTCGGAATTTGAAAGTGATGCCGCGGTTACGCTTGGGCAGCAGGGTGCGTTTGCTTCGTTTTTCGGGCCGGATCCGCTGAACCTGCTCGGTGTAATTATACTGACGTCTCTGGGTACCTGGGGACTGCCGCAGATGATACATAAGTTTTATGCGATCCGGGATGAAAAGTCGATTCAGTCCGGAACGATTATTTCCACTTTTTTTGCGATTGTCGTATCCGGAGGGTGCTATTTTCTGGGTGGATTTGGCAGGCTGTTTGATACGGCGGCGATTCATAAAGAGGATGGCAGTGTGATTTTTGACGCGATTATTCCATCTATGCTGTCCACGCTGCCGGATCTTCTGGTCGGTGTTGTGATCGTGCTCGTTTTGTCGGCCTCGATGTCTACGCTGTCGTCTCTCGTGCTGACTTCCAGCTCGACGCTGACGCTGGATTTTTTAAAGGATAATCTGATCAAAAAAATGAGCGAAAAAAAGCAGCTGATATATATGCGGGTGCTGCTTGTGTTTTTTATCGTATGTTCGGTTGTGCTGGCGCTCTTTCCGCCAAAATCCATCGCGCAGTTTATCGCACAGCTGATGGGGATTTCCTGGGGCGCGCTGGCGGGAGCGTTTCTGGCGCCATTCCTTTACGGGCTGTACTGGAAGGGTGTGACGCGTGCAGCGGTCTGGGCCAGTTTTGCCTGCGGAATTGGCATTACGGTGTCCAATCTGTTTCTCAGATTTATTGATTCGCCGATAAATGCGGGGGCGGTTGCAATGCTTGCAGGGCTCGTGCTCGTTCCGGTAGTCAGTGTGCTGACGCCAAAGATGGACCGACAGGAGACGGAGCGTATTTTCTCCTGTCTGGAAGAAGAAGTGGTAGTAGCCCGCAGGGTTGCCCTGCCACAGCAGGATAAAAAGCGTCGCTAAGGCGTATTTGAAAAATGCTTTTCGTGACACGAACTTAAGCGGAAATGCAACAATTTACATAAAAATGTTATGTATTGGCTGTCCGGACGCCGGATGGGAGGCGTTAGCCTGTCTGCCTGTGACTTT
>CANTHI010000051.1 GCA_947653505.1 uncultured Eubacterium sp. | reverse complement strand
ACCTCGGACACCTCGGTACGCCGCAGAATCATCTCCCCTATCTCCTGCATTCTTTTCTGATTTCCGAATAGCCACCCTGACAATAAGCAGCCTGTCTTTTAGTATACGGTTTTTTTCTTCATTTGTATAGTCATTATCTTAAGAAAATATCATCCAGCGTACGAAAAGCCACAGCGTCCAATTCTGAAATTCTGATAATTGTTTTTCACTTTCGCGATGTAATGTGTAAAAGCATAAATGTCTTCATTAATGATAAGAGAAAACAGTCAGTTTGTCAATCTCTTAACAATAAATCCTTCTGAATCTCATCCAGGTACGGCACAAGTACCCCGCCAGCTGTCTTAAAAATAAAATCCTGTTCTAATTCTTCATAGCGAAAGCTTTTTCTCCCTCCTGCGCGCATTCTTTTCCAGAACTCCTGTAGCTTTGCGAAGCGCAGATAATAAAAAGTATCTTTCGCGGAATAGGAAATCAGAAAAAAAGCCACGCCACCCTGTTTTTCAAAATTTTCCATAAATATGACCTGATGCTCATGGATATTCTGGAGCGGAAACGTGTCTGTATGACATTCCTTTGCGTCAAAGCAGACCGGAATCCCCTGTACAGCTCCAATATAATCGACTGTACTTTTCTGTTCAAAATAGGCAAGCGTAATATGATGGGTCAGCTTATCGATCCGGATGGGTGTTATGGGTGTTGGTATTTTCTGAATCAGCGCCAGTCCATGCTCAAGATATTTTTCATTGGTCCGGTTAATAGATTCTTCCAGCGTTGAACCGCGCAGACCACGGGAATTCCATGTTGGCATAAGCATTCTCCTGTATTCCAAAGTACGAAAAATATTCCGGCAGCGGAGCTACTACTTCCAGCCCGTTTTCCAGTACCACCCGGTAAGCGTGCAGCATCTGATGATGTATGCCGGTTCCGGCGCAGTGTCTTTTGTTCCATTCCGGATCCCCGTATTTTGGATCTCCGGCGACCGGATGACCGCAGGCGGCAAGATGCGCCCGTATCTGATGGGAGCGTCCGGTAATCAGATGCACTTCCAGCATCGTACAGTCTTTCCCGTATCCAACCGGCCGATACTCTGTCTCGATTTCATACAGACCGTCATCTGCTCCTGCAGATTTTTTTTGCGCATCCCCTGCATGCCCCGGCTGATAAATTTCGACTTTATTTTTCCTTTTATCTTTACGCAGAGTCCCTTTCAGATGCCTGCCTTCCATCAGGATACCTGTGACGATACAGCGGTAATATTTTTTTATGGAACGCGTTTTCAGCTGTGCTGACATCATCTGCAGCCCGTGCAGCGTCTTTCCGGCAATCAGAATACCGGATGTATTACGGTCCAGACGGTTGCAGACAGACGGCCGGAACGTCTGCAGTGTCTGCCGCGTCACAGCCCCTGTATCCAGCAGATACCGGATGATCCATTCATTGGCAGACAGATCATCCGCAGATGCCTTCTGGGAAAGCACGCCTGCAGGCTTATCAATCATAAGAATGTCCGCATCTTCAAAAAGAACCTGTATATCCGGCATCATCTTCCTTATATTTTCTGGTATAGATTCAGATATTGAATCTATACTGAATTTTTCAAACGTCTCGTCGGACAGATACAGCGTCACGGCATCACCGGAAACCAGATGAACACGTCCTTCTGCCTTTTTTCCATTCAGAACAATATTCTTTTTCCGCAGCATTTTATAAATAAAACTGCTGTCCGCCTGTGGCAGCAGTTTCTTTAAATACTTGTCCAGACGCTGTCCGGCTTCATTTTTTTGAATCTGCAGCTGTTTCATCACTATTACCTGCCTGTTTCTTTATTTCTGACATTCACTGATTTCCATTTTATTTCCTTATTTCATTTCTGACATTCACTGATTTCCATTTTATTTCTTCATTTCTAATATTCACTGATTTCCATTTTATTTCTTTATTTCTGATTGTATTATAAATATTTATATCAGGATTTTTATGTCTGATTTAATTTTTCCTGCCGCTTTTGTCTTATTTGCGTTTCACTTTTTTATTTCTGCCATGCGTTGATTTTTTATACTTTTTGTTCGCAATATTTTCCTTTTTCCCTTTCCTGTCTGCCCGCTTTTCCGGCTCTTTCTGATTCCTGCGGCCAGCTCTTACTCCTGGTTTGCGCGATGCGATCAGGCATTTTTTTCCGTCCCCGATCAGATCCGTCCTGCCGGCTTTCTCCAGCGCTTCCCTGACCAGATCATAGTTTTTCGGATTCCGGTACTGAATCAGCGCCCGCTGCATCGCTTTTTCGTGCGGATTTACAGAAACCGCGACCGGTTCCATCGTCCGCGGGTCCAGTCCGGTATAATACATACAGGTCGATATCGTAGATGGTGTCGGATAAAAATCCTGTACCTGCTGCGGAATATATCCCATATCCCGCAAAAATTCAGCCAGCTCTACTGCTTCCTTCAGCCCGGATCCAGGATGCGAGGACATCAGATAGGGAACCAGATACTGCTCCTTCCCGATCTTTTGGTTCATGTTCTCATAAGCCTGTACAAATTTTTTATAGACCTCTGCCGCAGGCTTGCCCATCCTGCGCAGCACCGGATCAGAAATATGTTCCGGCGCGATTTTCAGCTGGCCGCTGACATGGTGTTCGCACAATTCGCGCAAAAACTGGCGGTCCTTATCATAAATCAGATAATCAAACCGGATGCCGGAACGGATAAATACCTTTTTTACGCCTTCCAGACCACGAAGCTTTCTCAGCAGCTCCAGATAGTCGCGATGATCGATCCTCAGATTTTTACAGGGTGTCGGAAACAGGCATTGCCGGTTCGTACATGCTCCTTCGGTCAGCTGCTTCTCACAGGCAGGATGCCGGAAGTTTGCGGTCGGCCCTCCCACATCATGAATATATCCTTTAAAATCCGGCTCCTGAATCAGCAGCTTTGCTTCGTTCAGAATCGATGCATGACTTCTGCTCTGGATAATCCGTCCCTGATGAAACGTCAGTGCGCAGAAATTGCATCCGCCAAAGCATCCTCTGCTGCTGACCAGACTAAAACGTACCTCACGAATCGCCGGCACACCGCCCGCGGCCTCATAAGACGGATGATAGGTACGCATATAAGGAAGCGCATACACATCGTCCATCTCCATCTGGCTGAGTGGTTTTGCCGGCGGATTCTGCACGACATACAGCCCTCCTTTATAAGTCTCATACAAACGTTTTCCGCTAAACGGATCCGTATTGCAGTACTGCATATAAAAGCTTTTTGCATAGGCTTTTTTATCCAGACGGATCTGGTCGAAAGATGGCAGCTGTACGGCCTGTTCCGATGCAAGCGTAAAATCCCTTGTGACAAATACCGTCCCGTCGATAAACGTCAGATCCGAAACCGCGATCCCCGCATCCAGCGCATCTGCGATCTCAACGATACTGCGCTCCCCCATCCCGTAGCTGAGCAGATCGGCACCAGAATCCAGCAGAACCGAACGTTTCACCTGATCAGACCAGTAATCATAATGCCCCAGCCTGCGCAGTGAAGCCTCGATCCCTCCAAGAATAACCGGAATCTGCCCGTATGCCCGGCGGATCAGTTTACAATAAACCGTCGTGGCATAATCCGGCCGTTTTCCCATCACTCCGCCCGGCGTATAGGCATCCGTGCTGCGCCGTTTTTTCGATACGCTGTAATGATTCACCATAGAATCCATATTTCCAGACGTAACCAGAAATCCCAGCCGCGGCATGCCCAGTACCTTAATACTATCCGGATCTTTCCAGTCCGGCTGTGCAAGAATGCCCACGCTGTACCCATGCGCCTGTAACACCCTGCTGATGACTGCGTGGCCAAACGATGGGTGATCTACATACGCGTCCCCGGTCACATAGACAAAGTCCAGCTGTGTAATCCCTTCCGCATCCATATCTTCCCTGCAAACCGGCAAAAACCCAGACATACAGCTCCTCCTTTTTTATCTTTCAATCCAGATCATATATGTTTTCTGTCTTTATTGCTGCTTTATTATTAAATCCTGATAATATATCTTTATGTCATTGTATTATTAAATATAATTATAAGTTTTTTATCAAAATCCGGCTATATATTTTTTCTGTTATTTTCTTATTTATTCGGACAATATATCTTTCCGTGTGTTTTTATTTACAAATCCTGATAGCAGATTTTCCATGCTTTTTATCCGGGATTCCGATCCCAGGGTCTTTACATCTTATTTTAAATTTAGATAAAATATTTTCTATATCATTCATTCCGGTACTCGTACCTCAGCTTTCTCTTCTCCAGCATCCCAAGCAGATAATAAGGATTAAAGCTCACTTCCCCGTATTCTTCCAGATCCAGATACATTCCAAAATGCAGATGCACCGGAAAATTTCCGGTCGTGCCTTCCACCTCGCTGTAACCCGTATCGCCCATGTATCCTATTAACTGTCCTGCCTGAATCGTATCTCCTTCCCCGATTCCCTCCTCATACTCAGCCAGATGCGCATAATAGTAATAGACCCCGTGTCTGCTGCGTATGCCGATACGGTATCCGCCCTGCGGCAGCCATCCCATTTTCTCCACGACACCGTCGCTGACACTGACTACCGGATAATATCCCCTCTGCTGAATGGATGCCATAAGATCGCAGCCCTCATGTCCCCTTGCGCCGCCATACGTCCGTTCCGACTGCCAGCTGTTTTCATACGATACCGACGCTTTTTTATGATCCGACGCTTCCGGAACTGGAAAATAGACCGCATCAGCCAGCAGATTTTCTACGATTTTTCTATCATATTCATATAATTCCGGTTCTGTATCCTGTTCCAGACTGATCCACTGCTCCAGTTCCTGCTGATCCAGTGACTGGCAGAATAAATATGCCAGCAGATTCCCGCTCAGCTTCTTCCTTTTCTTTGTTTTTAAATCCGGTTTTAATTCTTTTGCGTATTTTTCATAAGCCTCAGGCTTTAGCTCAAATGCCCGCAGCGTGGCCAGCGCCTCATCACGCGCCGCAAGCTGGGACTCTTCCTCCTGCATCCCGTGCTCCTGCCTGAGACTGTTTGCCAGACTTACATCCAGACTTGCAATAAGAAACAGCAGAATAATCCAAAAGATCCGTTTTTGATTCATGTTTCCTCCCACAGATGCGTATACTAATAAAAAAAATACGTGCTGTCATGAAAAAAAGGTTATCTATATTTATTATTATGCTGTTTATTCTATTCATATTAATTTATCCGGCTGACTGTATAAAAGCTGCTGCAAATGGCCTGATCCTGTGGTATGAAAATATCCTGCCTGCCCTGCTGCCATTTACGATTTTTTCCAATATCCTCATTCAGTCCGGTTATCTGGATGATCTGATCCGTGCTGCCAGTCCGGTATTAAACCATCTGTTTTTTCATCACCCGCAGGCTGCCTATCCGGTTATCTCCGGTTTTTTATTTGGCTTTCCGATGGGAAGCAAAACTACGGCCGACCTGCTGCGGGAAGGAAAGCTGACCGTGCCGGAAGCAAATATTTTATGTGCCATGTGCAACAATATCAGCCCGGTTTTCGTCAGCAGCTATCTGCTGATCTCCTCACTCGGTATTTATGATAAGACCTGGCTTACATATGCGATCCTGTATCTGCCGCCGCTTGTCAGCGGGATGCTCCTGCTGCGTCTGACAAAGCCGGTTCCGCTCAAAAAAAATAAGGCATCCGATTCTAATTTGAATTTTCAAATCATCGATGCCGGCATTATGAACGGATTTGAAACACTGTTAAAGCTGGGTGGCTATATTATGCTGTTTTCCCTGCTGTCGCAAATGTGTTTGCGTCTGGCAGGGAATCAGGAATTTTTATGTATCTGTCTGAGCGGAATTACCGAGATTACGAATGGGATTCATGTCATTTCCCAGAGCAGCGCTATCCCGGATTTTGTAAAATATCCTCTGTTAACCGGCCTGACCGCATTTGGGGGACTTAGCGGATTTGCGCAGACCGCTTCTATGGTAAAAGATACTATGGTAAAAGATACTATGGTAAAAGACACTGGATCCAAAAACACCGGAATCTCCATGCGTTTTTATTTTGTATTCCGGCTGGTTCAGACTGGTGTCAGCTCCCTGCTTGCATTCTGGCTCTTATAAATCAAATCTGCAAATTACTGCTCCGGTTCCTGCATCGCTTCCATGTTTTCAGAAGTATCAGGAACCTCCTCCATCTGCTGTGCCTGCACAGGATCCTGAAAGACCTCGGACGGCGCCAGCTCCGCACGGTTTGCGGCGACAATTTCCAGCATCCGTTCCATATTTGCGCTCAGCTGCGCAAAGTTCGTCTTGAAAATACTCTGGGAACCATTCAGTAATTCTTCGATTGAGTTTAGCAAAGAATCCGCATATCCTATCGCACCAATCCGGATCTCATTTGCATCATTGGTCGCCTGATCCATAATTTCCTGCGCCTGCTGCTGGGCAATTGATACCACTTCATTTGCCTGCGCATAAGCCTGCTGCATAATCTCATGCTCTTTGACCAGCTCATTTTTCTGAAACTGTGCCTGCGAAATAATGGTATCCGCTTTTGCATGGGCATCTGCTAAAATAGCCTCCTTATTGCTGATCATCTTCTGATAACGCTTTACTTCCTCCGGCGTCCGCTGGCGCAGCTCCGCAATCAGTTCCATCATCTCTTCTTTATTTACCAGAATCTTTGTACTCGAAAGCGGCTGGAATTTACAGCTTTCAATATAATCTTCGATCTCTTCTATAATCTGGTCTATTTTACTGCTCATAAGCCAATGCTCCTTAATCTTCTAATTCCCGAAATCCCGGATCCCATATTTCTCGTAGACACGCGCAACGATCTGCGGCGGCAGAAAACGTGAAATATCTCCCCCGTAGGATGCGACTTCTTTTACAATCGTAGAGCTCAGATAAGCATACTCCAGACGGGTCGTCAGGAAAATCGTCTCTATATCCGCATAGATTTCATGATTTGTCTGCGCAATCTGCAGTTCGTATTCAAAATCAGTAACCGCACGCAGTCCACGGACTATAATCGCAGCGTCTATCCGTTTGGCATAATCGACTAAAAGTCCATCAAATGCATCCACTGTTACATTCGGAAAATCTATAATCAGTTCTTTTAACATATTAACACGTTCCGGAACGGAAAACAATGCATTTTTTGCACTGTTGTTTAACACACCGACCACCAGTTCATCTACCAGTCTGGAAGAACGCGCGATCACATCAAGGTGTCCCTTTGTAACCGGATCAAAACTGCCCGGATAGATTGCTCTTTTCATATCAGACCTCTTTTGACACAAATATGTGCTTATTCGTTTTGTATATTTTTTCTCTTTCGATATAAAGTCCCAGTTCCTGCACATACGAAAAATCCGTATCCACAGCCGCCTCCACGATCACGATCCCATCCCCGCACAAAAGAGCCGATGATGCAAGGTATGCAAGGACCTCCCGCTCCATCCCGCTGTGGTATGGCGGATCCATAAAAATATAGTCAAATGGCTCTTTTCCTTCCAGCGTACGCAGTGCACCGGACACTTCCATTGTAAGCAGTGTGGAACATGCTTCCATACGGGTAAACCGGATGTTGTCCGCAATACAGGCACAGGCTTTTTTACTGTTGTCCACAAATACGGCATGCTTTGCACCCCTGCTCAGCGCCTCCAGTCCGATCTGCCCGCTCCCTGCAAACAAATCTAAAAAACGGCTGCCAGCAATACCGGTCTGGAGAATATTGAATAAAGTCTCCTTGATCCGGTCCGTTGTCGGCCTCGTGTCTCTTCCTTCGATCGATTTCAGCGGCAGTCTCCTTGCCTTTCCCGCAATAACCCTCATAATTAACTCCTGATTTTAATAGTTTTATCATTCAGCAGACACCGGAAAGCGTACGCTCCAGCAAATCCAGAGCAGACTCCACGGCCAGATTCCGGACCTGTGCGCGTTCTCCTGCAAAAACATGTTCTTCCACAACGGTAACTCCATGAACATAGCAGCCAATATAGACCAGTCCTGCTGGTTTATCTTCTGTCGCACCGTCCGGTCCGGCAATTCCTGTCGTTGCAAGTGCCACCTGCGCTCCCGCCTGTCCGGCTGCCCCCTGTGCCATCTCCAAAGCGGTCTGTTCACTGACTGCGCCATATTTCTGCAGGGTTGCGGCAGAAACATCCAGCCATTTTTCTTTTGCTTCATTGGAATACGTAATGTATCCTTCTTTGAAAATCTGCGAAACTCCGGCAACGTTGACCAGCCTCGCGGCCAGCAGCCCGCCTGTACAGGATTCCGCCGTCGTAATGTCAAATCCACGTTGTTTCAGCATATATACAACGCGTTCTTCAAGTGAATGTTCTTTTTCATAATCTTTTTTCATTGTTCCCCTCTTCTCATCCACCATATTTCTTATTTTCTTTTCTGACTTCCCATCCTTTTC
Source organism: uncultured Eubacterium sp. (assembly GCA_947653505.1). The sequence continues at coordinate 3,362 of CANTHI010000051.1, read as the reverse complement.
TGTCCATGTTGCTATAAAAAATGAAAAGTAACCTGTTAATTCTGTTCCCGGATAACATCCATGTTTTTATAAAGATAATCTGCCAGCGAAATTACCGTAAGAGCCAGTGACACATAGGTAAGAATCACACCGGCAGTCTGAAATACCTGATCCGGAAAGTCCAGAATCAGCACGATAATCATCAGCATCTGAAACGTCGTCTTAAATTTTCCCCAGTAACTGGCTGCAATGACGATCTGATGCTCGGCTGCAATCAGGCGAAAACCGCTGATAATAAATTCCCTTGCAATAATCACGATCACAATCCAGGACGCAAGCTTTTTCATATCGACCAGACAGATCAGCGCAGAGCATACTAATAGTTTATCTGCAAGCGGGTCCATAAATTTGCCGAAATTTGTCACTAAATTGTATTTTCGTGCGATTTTTCCATCTAATAAATCGGTCAGGCTCGCAATGATAAAAATAACCGTCGCAATATACTTTCCGCTGTCTGCAAAAGCCGGCACCAGCAGGAAAAATACAAAAAACGGGATCAGCAGTACACGCATCATGGTAAGCTTATTTGGCAGGTTCATAGTTTCCCCCTCCTTTATATAGAAATACGCTTTGGATCCATTATGGCAGATATTCCGCCATCAGATCATAGTCCAGAGATCCGGTCACACGCGCTTTGACAAACTCCCCTGTCAACAGCTCCGTATCCGCACCTGATACAAACACATACCCATCGACATCCGGCGCGTCCCGGTAAGCTCTTGCAACGTAGACATTTTCATCCGGCAGCTTTCCTTCTATAAACGCACAGATGACCTGACCTTTCATACCGGCAGTTTTCTCAAATATAATTTCCTGCTCCAGCTCCATAACCTCTTCCTGCCAGTTAATCTTTACCTCTTCGTCGATCTGGTCCGGAAACTCTGCCGCCGCAGTCCCCTCTTCCGGCGAATAGGTAAACGCACCCAGACGGTCAAATTCCATTTCATTGATAAAATCCATCAGCTCCTCATGCTGCGCCTGCGTTTCTCCTGGAAATCCACAGATTACTGTCGTACGCAGACAGATGTCCGGAATTTCCCTACGCAGCTTTTCCACAATATTCTGAATGTCCTGCCGGCAGGTCTTGCGGCCCATACGGCGCAAAATCTCGTCATTCGCATGCTGGATCGGCATGTCCAGATAATGGCAGACTTTTTTATTGCGTCTGATGGCTTCGATCAATGGATCATCGATTTCCTCCGGATAACAGTATAAAATACGGATCCAGCTAAGTCCTTCGATCTGACTGAGTCTGTCCAGCAGCCGGTATAATGATTTTTCCCCATACAAATCCATTCCATACCGCGTCGTCTCCTGCGCAACGAGGATCAGCTCCTTTACACCGGACTGTGCCAGCTGCTCCGCCTGTCTGAGCAGCTCTTCCAGCGGAATACTGCGGTAGCTGCCGCGGACAGACGGAATCACGCAGTATGTGCAATGCTTGTCACATCCTTCTGCTATTTTCAGATACGCATAATGTCCTCCCGTCGTAACGACTCTTTTTGGATGTGCCGCAGACTGATCCTCCGTATTATGTCGCGGCAGTCCGTCCGATGCAGAAAAGCTCTCGTAAGCCGTTCCCTTTGCCGCTTCCCGCAGGGCATGCACCAGCTCTTTTTGCGCCCCGATCCCTAAGACGGCGTCCACCTCCGGGATCTCCTGCCGGATCTCGTGCTGGTAACGCTGCGCCAGACATCCGGTCACGAGCAGGATTTTACACCGGCCCGTCTTTTTATGCTCTGCCATCGTAAGGATCGTATGAATACTCTCTTCTTTTGCATCGTTAATAAAACAGCAGGTATTGACAATGATCGCGTCTGCTTCCGTCTCATCGTCCGTGATCAAAAAGCCATGCTCCTGCAGTACCCCCAGCATAAACTCAGAATCCACCAGATTTTTATCGCATCCTAGCGAAATAAAAAAAATACTGTTTACATCCATGTTTCCCATCCAACCATTCTCCTTGTAAAAAAGGTTGTGCGACAAGCACAACCCTCTGCCCGGACACTGCAGACATTCACCGTTCCGGATGTTACTGCATCATATCTGAAATCCTTTCGTCAAAAGCATCCTCACTGCTCTCATCGATTTCCATGCTCTGATTACTTTCGTCACTTTCCTTATTTTCAGTGCTGTTTCTGACCGTATCCGCCGTGTCATCTTCCCCGACAATCTTTACTTTTCCTTCATACAGCTCCTGAACAGCGACAGATAATGGCTTTTTGCCAGCCGCTTTCGCAATCATCGGTTCATCTCCCCCGATAATCTGTCTGGCACGTTTGGCCGTGGCTATGACAATCGAATACCGGCTGTTAATGACTGGTTCTTCCCCTATTTCCGTCTGGTCACTGTTTACGACCTGCATTAATTCCACATAAGATGGATGTATCATATGACTGCTCTCCTTTACACGTTGTTTACAATTCCTTATTATCAAAACGTCCGGCAAGTGTGTCCGGCTGCAGGGCTGAAATAATCACCATCTGGGCAGTCGTAAAAATAACCGCTCTCGTACGGCGTCCCTGCGTGGCATCAATCAGCCGGTTTTCCTCTTTTGCCCGCTGAATCTGACGCTTTGCCGGTGCAGAATCCGGGGTAATAATACACAAAATCTTATCTGTATTTACAACATTCCCAAATCCAATATTCATTAATCCTGACATTGCAGATCCTCTCTGGCAGCTTTTCTATTCAATATTCTGGATCTGTTCCCTGACTTTTTCAATGGAAGTCTTTAACCCGATCCCGGTATCCGATACCGCAAGATCACTCGTCTTTGATAAAATCGTATTCGCCTCGCGGTTCATTTCCTGCGCAATAAAATCCAGCTTTCTGCCGATACTTCCACCGGTCTGCAGTTCTTTTTTCATCACTTCTATATGGCTGCGCAGCCGGACAATCTCCTCATCCACACAGACTTTATCCGCATAAATCGTAACCTCCGCCGCAATCCGGCTCTCATCCAGCTGTTTATCTCCCAGCAGCTCGTTTACTTTTGCCTTCAGCTTTTCCCGGTACTGCCCGATAATCTGCGGGGAACGCTCCTCAATAAACCGGACATCCGCAAGCATCTCATCCAGCTTTACCACGAGATCATTTTTCAGATTTTCGCCTTCTCTCGTGCGCGCATCCACAAATAAATCCGCGGCTCCACGTACAGCCTCTTCCAGAACTTCTTTTAGCTCTGTCTCATCCGCATCCTGCTCCTGCATCGTAAATACATCCGGAAATCTGGCCAGTGTGCTGACCGTAATATCATCCCTGATCTGAAACGTCCCGGCCATCTGGCGCAGATATTTCAGATATTCGCCTGCAAGTACCTC
>CANTHI010000050.1 GCA_947653505.1 uncultured Eubacterium sp. | reverse complement strand
TATTTCTCATTTCCATGCTGCCATCGGCAGGCCTCGTAAGCATCTGCATTTACCGTTTCCTTCCGGATCAGATTTACCTTCCCCTCTTCGTTGGTAATCCCTGCACTTAGTACACGAAACTCCGGAAACCTGCCTGATAGTGCAACCATTAGATTTAATAATGCTAACGCAGCCGCAAGAAAAAGAACCGCCGCAAAAAATAATCGCAAAAGATCACGCCGTCCTGTTACCTGTCTTTGTACATCCGTATGGGCAGACCGATGACCTTTTATAATTTTTTTAACAATCCATGCCCCGGTCAGTGCGATAAACCCTGCTCTTGAAAAGACACAGATAAAGCAGATGGAAAACAGGATACACATGTATTTATATCTTTTTTTTCTGTCTTTCCGATAAAGTCCCCAGGAAAAGAAAATAGGGATCACTAAAAACGCTGCAAATTTGGATGGCTCAATATAATAACCACTGACCCTGATCATCTGCTTCCCAAAAAGCATTCCCCCATCTGCAATCGCAATTCCCAGCCCGTGGCTTTCCATATGAACGAACGTATTATATTTTCCGGCAAATACATCCTCTATCCGGACCGGTATTCCTGCCAGATTCATTGCTTCAATGAGTATTCCCTGAATGGATACAAGGATGCCATACAACAATGGAATGTAAAAAAACAGTCGGGATATTTTTCCGCAACCAGCAAAAAAAGCATTCATATATATCAGCAGAATGATGGAAGCCAGAAAAGGCAGGCTGTACCGGAATCCATATAATCCTTTGATGGAAACATCTGCCACAACAGCCGTCAGAATAAGAATCACATACAGAAAAAAAACATATGGTATCCGGAAAGTTTTTCCCCAGCCTTTTTTTATCACAGCCAGCAGCATTACCAGGCAGCATACTGCCTGAAACAGATTATCCATCGTATCTGACCTGATATATAACGTCGTAGCTTCTATTGTATAAACCCATAAAAAGACAGATACCAGCAGCTCTTTCCTGTTTACTAAAATACATTTATGCATATCTGTATATCCTCTTTCATCTGTTCTGAACAGCCCGCAAAAACTTCCTGAAAAACAAATTTCTTTTTCTGTCCAGTTTCTCTTTTTTGTAATCTTCTGCCTTCCTAAAATTTCTGACAGCCATCTTTTTCATCTGAGAGGACGTCATACCACGCAGACGTCTGACAATTTGCGATACGGAACCTGCCTTAAATAACGCTCTGCGCTCCAGCAGTTCCGGATGCCCTCCGGCATCAGATGCAAGACACGGAAGTCCGTAGCTCATTGCTTCCACTACGGCTCTCGGAAGCCCTTCTGTCAGACTTGGATTGATATAAATATCTATCGTTTCGAGCCATTCCAGTATCTGTCCGTGTGTGATCTGCCCAAGTATTTTTACCTGTTTTTCTACCCCATGCTTTTGCGCTTCTTTCAAAAGCTTTCTTCCGCTGCCAGCTCCTGCCAGCTGATATTCATATCTTATTCCCTGCTTTTTTAACTCTGCTAATGCCTGAATCACATATTTTTGTCCTTTGTATGAGACATCCAGTGCCGCAGCTGTTCCTATTACAAGTGTCTTTTTCTGCAGGTCAATCTTTTTCAGACGCTTTTTTAGTATCTCTTCACTGACATCTGGAACCGCCGCATCGCAGACAGCAGCCTGATGGCCAAAAGACGGATATTTTTTCTGCAGATACCGCTTTGTCACATAAAGCACCCACTGGCTTTGCGCAATCCCATATCTTGCCTTCAGATACTCAGGCAGGGCAAGAATCCGTCCTTTCAGACCATGATTCCAGCAGATATCCCACGGACTGCCTATCACTTCTGTTAAATATGGCACCCCTGATTTTCTTACCATGCGCATAAGAGGAGAATGCGCTTCCCGTATAATGATTAAATCACACCTGCTGATCTGGCGGTTCGTTAATACCTTTATCCGGTTCCGGTCGTACAGATTGAAAAATCCATGCAGACCGGCATACAGATCTGGTAACAGAATCATATGAATCCTGTCCGTGTCAATACGCTCCAGTGACTGCAGAGCCTGTGTCTTTCTGACTTGTTTTCCTGCTTTTCTCATAATCACAAACAGCCTGTCAGAAATATTCAGATATCTGTCCCAGACTTCCTGCGGAAAGTTTCCCCCTGCATACAGATTTCCATATTCGTCTTCATATACTCTTTCTGAATAATAGATAAATAATAAATCCATTCTTTTATTCCCCTGCTGTCAGTGACCCTGACGACTCAGACCAGCTGCCCTGCCGCAGATCTTTATTTGATCAGATACCGCCAGAACTTCCCAAACGCCTTCCCCGTCCGCACCAGATCCCGCGGACTTATCACACACTGCCAGGCCTTCATCAGAATATACTTCGGCCTCAAATAAAACTGTTTCCTGGCGTAACTGCAAAACTCCACCAGATCTTCCCCTGACAGCTCCTCCGTCTCCAGCACACAGTTATGCTCCCCGCCAGGCAGCAGCCAGTCCCTGTAAGACGACGCTTTCAGATATCCGTGCTCTTTTGCCCAGTCATAAGCCTCTGTCCCGGGATAGACCATCAGCGGAAAGAACTGCACCGTATCCATCGTCAGACTTTTTGCAAACTCCAGCGTCTCCATCATCGTCTCTTTTGTCTCTCCCGGATTGCCGACCATAAAGCACCCGTGTACACGAATCCGGGCTTTTTTCGCCGCTTCGTTAAATCGGCGTGACTGCTCCAGCGTAATGCCTTTGTGCATCGCATCCAGCATCTTCTGGCTGCCGCTTTCATAGCCGGTTACTATCAGACGGCATCCGGCCCTGCGCATCAGCCGCATCGTCTCATAATTTAAGTTTACCCGGCACTCCACGACCCATTTCATCCGGACTTTGTGCTGGATCATCAGCCGGCAGAACTGACGTACATTTTTCTGGTCCACAGAAAAATTATCATCATCAATCAGGATTTCTTTTACATCCGGAAATTCCTTTGTAATGTATACGACTTCCTCAAACAGGTTCTGCGCGCTCCGCTTACGGTACCGTTTGCCAAACATGACCTGTGAGTACATACAGTAAATACATTTTGACGGACAGCCCCTGCTCGAAAAAATACTGACGGCCGGATAGCTGACATGCGCATAAAAATAGTCCCTGTAATCCAGATATTTTTTGTAAACGGCGCTGACAAACGGCAGCTCGTCCAGATTTTCGATATATGGACGGTCCGGTGTCTCTTCCAGTCTGCCATCTGAAACGAAACTGATACCGGCAACGCTTTTAAGACTGCGCTTTCCTTCCAGTGCCTGTGCAAGCTCCGGCAGCGTATAGTCATATTCGTGCCTTGCGATAAAGTCCACAAAATCCGCATACCGCGGCAGTATCTCAGGGACTGTCGCGGACGCATGCGTCCCGACCAGACAGATCTTACTGTCCGGCAGTTCCTGCCGGATCTGCTTTGCAAATACAAGGTCACTGTGAATGGATGCCGTCGAGGTATCGGCGACGACCAGCCCCGGCTGAAACTGCAGGATTTGTTCCATCGTCTCTGCCCTGCCCAGACATTTTGCCGGAGCATCTATGATACGCAGCTCATATCCCTGACGGTCCAGCACACCCGCCGCATAGGACAGCCAGAGCGGATAGTATACCGTCCCGCTCTTTGTAACAGCCGGGCTTCTGGAGCTTTTGGAATATTTTTTTAAAAACGGCGGATTCAGCAGCAGTATTTTGATACTCATTCCGATCATTCCTCCCTATCTGGTCATATTTATGTCTGTACTTTCTTTCCAAACAGTCTTTTTTTCACTGCGTGGTATAAATAGCAGCATTCACAAAAACAGCACTGTGCAGGCGGCAGCTTCTGCACATCCCTAAGGCAGCGGTAGTACCGCTTCGCATTCCGGAGCTTGTTGCCGGATCTGGAATCCCTGCCTGCGCGATAGCCTGCCAGATTTTCATTCAGTCCGTATGCTGTATACCCGCGTCTTAAATAATACATCCACGTCATCACGTCCTCGAGCATCCCCGGCTGTATCCGTACCGTTCCCATCTGCGCGCGGTCCAGCATTACCGTGAGATTGCCGATAATCGTATTTTTCAGATACTGCCTGTAAGTTACGCTTTCCGGTACGCCAAACACCCTTCTGCAGCGGTCGTCCTTTGTCCGGAACAGCTCATAGGCAGTAAACGTAAACGCATATCCGCCATCCAGCATAAATGCCAGCTGCCGCTCCAGTTTTTTTGGTTTCCACAGATCATCCGCATCCAGAAAGGCGAGAAACCTTCCTCTGGAGGCTGCAATCGCGGCATTGCGCGCCGCCGCGGCTCCGGAGTTTTTCTGTAATGCCACGCACCGGATGCGCGGTTCTTTTCTGGCATACCGCTCAATGACTTCCCTGGTCCGGTCTGTAGACGCGTCATCCGCGATCATCATCTCCCAGTTCTGATAGGTCTGGCGCAAAACGCTTTCTATGCTTTCCCCCACGGTATCCGCGCAGTTATAGGCAGGCACAATCACGGAGACAAGCTCCTCTTCCGGATGTGCCGCAGCCATTTTCTGTATCCCATTTTTCCTGCGGGTACCGGCAGCCGTCCCATGCACCGTGCCACCCTGTCTTTGCTTCCGGTTATTCATGGCTTTTTCTCCCATGTTTTTTCTGTCAGCTGGTTTCCTGAACAACATACGTAGGCACGATCTCCTTTACTACTTCGCGGATCTGCCCGCTGTCTTTTCCTGCTTCTTCTTTCAGCCTCTGCAGCTGTGCGAGAAACTGTTCCTCGTCAAAGTCAATCGGCTGTCCGATATGGATCAGCTTGTTTCCCGTATCCGAAAGCCCCTCTTCATCCATTAAAAGCTCTTCGTACAGCTTCTCTCCCGGCCGCAGTCCGGTGTAGGTAATCCCGATATCTTCCCCCGGCCGGTATCCGGACAGACGGATCAGGTTTTCCGCCAGATCACGGATTCTTACCGGCTCGCCCATATCCAGCACAAAAATCTCCCCGCCTCTGGCATAGGCGCCTGCCTGCAGGACGAGCGCCACCGCTTCCGGTATGGTCATAAAATAGCGGATCACGTCCGGATGGGTCACAGTGACCGGACCGCCGCTCTGGATCTGTTTTTTAAATAATGGAATCACGCTTCCGTTGCTTCCGAGTACATTTCCAAATCGCACCGCCACAAATTCAGTCGCGTATTTTCTATCCAGCATCTGGATGATCATCTCACAGATGCGCTTGGATGCGCCCATGATGTTCGTCGGATTGACAGCCTTGTCCGTGGATATCAGCACAAACCGCCTGACACCGTGCCGTCCGGCCGCTTCCGCTGTTTTTAGTGTGCCGAATACATTGTTTTTCACGGCTTCATTCGGACTTGCTTCCATCAGGGGCACATGCTTGTGTGCCGCCGCGTGGTATACGACGGCAGGGTGAAAGGCTTCCATAATCGCGTTCATCCGGTGGGTGTTTCTTACGGATGCGATCAGCACCTCCAGCTTCAGCTGTGGATAGTCATGCAGCAGCTCCTGCTGGATCTCATACGCATTGTTTTCATAAATGTCCGTAATGATCAGCCTGCCGACCTCATGCTTTGCCAGCTGGCGGCAGATTTCACTCCCGATCGAGCCTCCGCCTCCGGTCACAAGCACGGTCTGCCCTTTCACATATCCGAGTATTTCTTCCAGATTTACCTGTACCTGATCGCGGCCAAGCAGATCTTCGATATTGACCTCCCGCAGCTGCGAGACGCGGACCTCGCCATTGATCAGCTGATAGGTCCCCGGCAGGATCTGGATCTCACAGTCCGTCTGCTGGCAGATCTCAACCAGGCTGCGGATTACCGCTTTTGGCGCTTCCGGGATCGCGATCACGATCTTGGCAATCTGATATTCCCAGGCCGCCTCCACAATCTTTTCCCTGCCTCCGGCCACCGGACAGCCCTGGATATACTTTCCCTGTTTGGCCGGACTGTCATCAATAAAGCAACAGACCCGCTGCGTCACATGCTTGCTGAGCCGCATTTCTTTTAATATGGCCGCTCCCGCGTCTCCGGCGCCGACGACCATGACATTCGCCGTACCTTTCCCCGCGGCGCCGTACCCGTTGCGGAAAAACCGCAAAAACCGGTACCCGAACCGGATGCATGTCTCAAAGACAAGCAGCAGCAAAATATACAGAATATAAAAGCTGCGCGGCATCCGGATGTCCAGCGCCTGCATTCCGGCAAACTGCAAAAGACCGGATAGTACCACCGCAAACGCAACACTGCACATCTCCTGTAAACTTGCATATTTCCACAGGCTCGTATACAGACGGAACCCATAAAATACCGCGGCCGTGCATACGATATTGATACCCAGATAATGGTAGACTGCCTCCACATAGCAGCTGTCAATTTTCGAAATGCTCATCTCAAACCGGATTACCAGCGCGAGAAATCCTGACAGATAAATCGCAAAAATGTCAAAAAGCAGCAGCAATGCCGCCCTGGCACGCATTCCCATTTCAGTTGCCCTCCAGCAGGGCCGCGCCAAGCACCGTGATGCCGTTTTCCAGATAAAACTCCATCTCGCGCTCCACCATCCGGTGCGTGGAGCAGCCTGTCTTGCAGACAAGCAGCACCGTTCCGGTCTCAGCCGCCGTATCCCATACAGCCGCGTTCCTGCCGGCATCGTCTAACGGCAGGGCCGCAATCTCCCATTCCTGCAGCCGTTGCGCCAGGTGCTCCAGACAAAGCCGTTCCTGCTGCGCAGGTACAAAATCAGCAGCCAGACAGATCTTTTGAATCCCGCGTTTTTGACAGGCAAGCCGGATCCGGTTCACAATCCGTTCCTGTTCCCGCGCATCCTCATTTTCCCTGCGCGCCCGCGCAGACGGCGCGGATGGTCCGGCAGGTCCTGCCATCATGCCGTAACACGGCATCCGGTAGCAGGCGCAAAATTCTGCCTCGCTTTTGATCGTATCCAGCAGCAGATACCGGATCACAAATACCGCGCAGTAAATAAAAATGCCCGCGATACACCCAAATATCAGATATCTGACAGAAAATCCCCCGCCGGTCATTTGCGGCTGTCCGTTTTCTTCCGGATCCTTCTGTCTGCCGGCTGTTTTCAGATAAACCTCTTTCTGGTCCGTATTCAGCGCGTCTTCCGCGGCTTTCAGGCTGGCGCGGTATGTCTTTAACAGCTCCATCCGTTCATGCTGCTGTGTAAAAAGACCGTTGTCCGTGACAGTCCCTGTAATACAGCTAAGGCGCGTCAGCGTATGCTTTCCACATGTCCGGACAGCATCTGTCTGATAGTCCTTTAACGCCTCCCGGATCCCTTCCGCCATCTGCTGCGCCATCGTTTTATCTTTTCCGACCGTCTCCACATAAAACACGGCTGTTTCCGGTCCGTTACCGCTTTTGGCATCTGTCATCATTTTGTATGTATTGTCTGTTTTCTGCCATGCCGTAATGACTTCTGACAGATACCGTCCGGACAGGCCCGCGTTTTTGCCGCCTGTCTTTTGCAGCGCCTGTGCCGCGCCGCCGTTATTCAGATAATTCAGATAGCATTCGGTAATCTTTATCATGTCCCGGCCGGACGCATGTTCCACACTGTACAGGGAAACTACCCTGCTTTTTTCAAACGGATCCGCCTGCATCAGCACGGAACGCTCCATATAGGTTTCCAGTCCCTTCGTTTCTTTCGCAAGCCGCAGCGCCTCTGTCACCGCCTGCTGCTCTTCCTCCGTCAGCTCCGTTTCTTCCTTTACCGCCGGATCCGCTTCCCCGGTCTGTGTATTCCGTGTTCTGACAACTCCGGCCGCACCAGCCAGTACGGTAAACACAAGCGCACAGACTACAATCTGCTTCCACCGCTTCCCTAATTTTTGCAGCAAATCAGTCAGATCGATCTCTGCTTCCTCTGTCTTTTTCCATGAACGTTTTTCGTTCATTGATCTGCCTCCTTTGTAACCCCACACTTTTTCCAAAATCTCATTTTCCCCGGACTTCATCTGCCTGCTGTGTCTCATTCATAATCTCAGCCACAGACTTCATAATGCGGACATACATCGAATAACTGTCCGGCTGCTTCCTCTCTTCTCCTGAAGGTTCAAAGACGTCCAGCATGCTGTTTGGATGCACCGTACCCCACAGCAGCTCATCCGCCCCCGTTTCCAGCGCGTCACAGACCGCGGTAAACGTCTCCAGGCTCATAATTCTGGTGCCGCGTTCTATATGTCCCAGAAATGACATGCTGATGCCGCTCTTTTTTGCCAGCTCGTCCTGCGACCATTCTTTCGCTTTTCTGACCTGCCGGATCCGCATGCCTATTTTTTTATAGTCCAGTTTTCCCATACAAACCTCCGTCCCGCGCCTGCTCCGGACATCTGACACAGACAGAAGACAGGCGGCTGAAAAACATAACATTTTATAGTAAAATGTTATGCTTTATATTTGAAGTCAGATGCGCCAGATCCGCATAAAATAAGGAAAAAACCAAAGCAGACACGGAATCCGGTACAGGAAAAAAATAGCAGGGTATGCATGGGGCATACTCTGCTGTCCGGAAAGAATGCTTCTGTTTTTTGTGAAATTCTGCCAGATCATGTCGGAAAATATGTCATTTTTACTGGCAATATTGTCCAATTTTATGATTAGTCTTGCAAAAATAAGAAAACTGGTATAGAATGCTCATAGATAACAATTTACTATAAAATGTTATGTTATAGAATTTGTAAAATTCTATTTTTCTAAACAAAAAAAGGCCGGAAGCCCTTGATTTATATGGCTTCCAGCCTTTTTGTCAATTATGGATATTGTTTTTGGGACTGCTTCTATCTTTTCTTTAAGTTGCGCAGAGTAACAGTCCGGCATTTTAGTGTTCTTCCCTTATATTTTGTTTTTGTTTTCAATTCCTTATATTTATAATTTGCACCGCCGCCCGGATCCGCTATCCATACTACGCCTTCCGACAGGGATTTTTCCCGCATTACATATACCGTATGCATTTTTAGCTTTTCACCAACTGTCTTATTCAGATTCAGAACCGCATACTTTCCTTTCTTCAATTCATTCATTATTTTTCTTTCCGAATCAGTAAGATCTTCATTCAGTTTCAAATTTTCGATTATTAACTTTCTCGTCGCGCTTCCGCCATGAGCCTCTGCATACAGACTAACCATACCACCATAGGAAGGCGCTTCAGTTATCCCGTCTGACGTAAACGCTTTTAATTTTTTCAGGATATTGTAAAATTCCGTAGGATTGTTAAAATCACTTGCGTATCCGGCTTCTGCAACCATCATCGCAAATGAGGTAACTCTGCAGCCCGACTTTCGCATAAGCGCTGTGCCCGCCTTATTCTGATCCCATTTCTTCCATGCATCCGCATTCTTTGCAAGACTGGTGTTTTTATCTTTTGTTGCTGCAGTATTCACTGAAACAGGATTTTTTTCCCATCTGGCGTAAAAGCTCTTATTTCCTGTACTGCCTTTTGCAATATTGGTAACTTTTGTCCTAAAACTACTTTCCAGATACCAGCCTTTGAATGTGTATCCGCTCTTTACAGGATCTTTCAATATGATTCTGTCAGTAGTTACAGAATAAGCAGATGGATTGCCTGAGGCATTTTTGCCGCCGTTCAGATAATAAGTGATTTTATAAGACACCGCTGTCCATTTCGCATAAAATGTTTTATTTCCCGTGCTTCCTTTTTCGATCCGGGTAACTCTTGTCCGGAAACTGTTGTCTGTATACCAGCCTCCAAAGGTGTAGCCCGTTCTGGCTGGATGATTCAGTGTTACGCTCTGATTCCGTGTATAGGAAGATGGATTATTACGATCATTCGTTCCCCCGTTTAATACATATGTGATCCTATAAGACGCATCAGGTTCCCACTGTGCATAAAAAGTCGCTGTCTCATTTCTGGTTACTTCCATCTGTACCAGCTGTCCCGGACTGAACAGCTGCCCACCGCTTTCATTCTCATACAGCCACCCTTTAAATGTGTAGCCTTTCCGTTCCGGTTCTTCGAACGATAGTCTGAATTGCGCCGTGCCGTCACCAGTCACCATCTCGTGACTGTCTGGCGCTCCCGTTCCTCCGTTTGCATGATAGGCGATCACCACACGTATGCTCTCTGCTTCTGCTGCTTTTTCCCACTGTGCGTAAAAAGTCGCTGTTTTACTTACAGTTGCCTCCATCTTTATCGGCTGTCCCGGATTGAGCAGATAAGTATCGCTTTTATTCTCATACAGCCATCCTTTAAATGTATAGCCTTCCCGTTCCGGTTTTTCAAACGATAATCTAAATTCCGCTATGCCATCACGAATCACCGCCTCGTGGCTGTCTGGCGCTCCTGTTCCTCCATTCGCGTTATAGGCGACCACCACACGCATGCTCTCTGCTTCTGCTGCCTTTTCCCATTGCGCATAAAAAGTCGCTGTTTTACTTCCGGTTACATCCATCTGTACCGTCTGTCCCGGGTTAAGCAGCTGGCCGCCGCTTTTATTCTCATACAGCCACCCTTTAAATGTATAGCCTTCCCGTTCCGGTTCTTCTGACGAAAGCCAAAACTGCGCGATCCCATCGCTGACCGCCGCCTCGTGACTGGCCGGCGCTCCCGTTCCTCCATTCGCGTTATAGCCAATCACTACCCGCACGTTTTCCGCTTCCGCTATTTTCTCCCACTGTGCATAATAGGTCAGCGTCCCACTTTCAGATACCTGAATTGCTATTGACTGCCCCGGTCTGTCCAGATCATACCCATTGTCATTGTCCAGACGCCATCCTGTAAATTTGTATCCGCTGCGTACCGGAACTGTCGCTGACAGCCTGTAAACTGCCGTATCGCCATTCATGGCAGCCGTATGACTGGCCGGCGCTCCCGTTCCTCCGTTTGCGTGATACGCGATCGTCACCCGTATGCTTTCCGCTGTCTTTTTCCATTGCGCATAATAAGTCAGTATCTCACTTCCGGATACCTGTATCGCTACCGACTGCCCCGGTCTGTCCAGATCATATGCTTCATCATTATCCAGACGCCATCCTGTAAATTCATATCCGCTGCGTACCGGAACTGTCGCTGACAGTCTGTAAACTGCCGTATCGCCATTCACGGCAGCAGCATGACTGGCCGGCGCTCCCGTTCCTCCGTTTGCGTGATACGCAATCACCACACGTATACTCTCTGCCGCCTTTTCCCATTGCGCATAATAAGTCAGCGTTTCGCTTCCGGATACCTGTATCGCTATCGACTGCCCCGGTCTGTCCAGATCATACGCACGGTCATTATCCAGACGCCATCCCGTAAATTTATAACCGGCACGTTTCGGAACTACAGCCGACAGTCTATAGGTTGCTGTGTCGCCATCAACCGCGGCAGCATGGCTGGCCGGCGCCCCGGTTCCCCCATTTGCGTTATATGCGACCGTAACTTTTATCCTTCCTGCATTGAGCCGGAAACCCGCCGGTGCAGCGCTTATCATCGTACGTGATTCGATCATTGACGTTAAAAACAGCAAAGCTGTTATCAACAGGCAGATGATACGCTTACCTGAATATTTCATAATCTCTGATCCCCTTTCTGAATATTCCAAATCTCTGTCACTTTAGCTTCTGAATCCGTCATCCCCTTTCCCGGATCATATCTGAAAATCATTTCCGCAATCCTCCTTCTGCGTAAAATTTGAAGAGCTTCTGGCAACAGGCATTCTTCAGGCCCCTGTAATACTGTTCCAAAAACTTTCAGACAATGCTGCCACTGGTGTACGAATGATTACCATCCTACACATTTTATTGACACCTGTATCAGCAGAACTATCATATTGTGTACTTTTTGACATAATCCAATATTCAAAGCCAGCTTATATTTTCAGGACAGAATATATAAAATCCCCACACAACAAATTTTTTTATCAGCTCTCCGAGCTTGTCCAGCTTCATC
>CANTHI010000049.1 GCA_947653505.1 uncultured Eubacterium sp. | reverse complement strand
TTTTAGCAAAGAGAATCCTTTATTATAAAGGTTTTAGAGTTTCGCAATTACCTATGTACGCTTAACAGAGTGAAAGGTGTAAAAGATGCAGGAGGATCATTTGCCGATGCACGTAGTACAGATTAATGGGACGTATGGGGACGCAGACAGTACAGGCAGGATGACAAAGGAAATGCATCTGTGGCTTCGTGCGCACGGGGTCCGGTCCGATGTCTATGCGGCAATGCAAAACTGCCCGCAGAAACTGCCGGAGGGCGTGCACCTGTTTTCCAGCCGTGCAGACCGTACGCTGCATGCATGTCTGTCAAGGATCACAGGACTCCAGGGGTATTATTCCGCCGGGGCTACGAGAAAGCTGATCCGCAGGCTGGAAGCGGACCGGCCGGATGTGATTGTAATGGGCGTTTTGCATTCTAACTGTATTCACTTTCCGCAGCTGTTTGGATATATCGCAAAAAACAAAATACCGCTCGTCCTCGTGCTTCACGACTGCTTTTATTATACGGGGCACTGCTGTCATTATACAGAGACTGGCTGTTACCGATGGAGGCGGTCCTGCGGCCGGTGCCCGGCAAAGCGCCAGTGGAACAGGAGTCTGTTTTTTGACAGGTCAGAAAAAGCGCTGCGTGATAAAAAGAACTGGTTTTCCAGGAACCGTTACCTTGCGGCGGTTGGTGTTTCTGCGTGGATATGTGGGGAAGCAGGACAGTCTGTGCTAAAAAATGCGGCTGAGATTACATGCATTTATAACTGGATCGACAGGCGTGTGTTTCATCCGGCACATAGGTCTGGATCCGCAAAGAGAAAGATCATTCTGGGTGTCGCATCGGAATGGACGGAGCAGAAAGGGCTGACAGAGATGCTTTTATTGGCAGAAAGATTCAGCAGCTGCATCGTGATTCTGGCAGGGAAGCTTCCGGCACGTACCAGACTGCGTCCAAATATCGTCGCAGCCGGAACGATAGCGGATGCGTCAGTGCTGGCGCGGTATTATGCGGCTGCAGATGTCTTTGCCAATCCTTCCAGGCAGGAGACGTTTGGAAAGACGACGGCAGAAGCACTGTGCTGTGGCGTGCCTGTGGCAGCGTATGATACGACAGCCTGCCCGGAGCTGGTAGCAGAAGGCAGAGGCAGGCTGGCGGCACCCGGGGATACGAAAGGATTTCTGGATGCGGTGGGTGAGATTTTAAAGCATGGAAAACGATACTACCAGCAGGAATGCCTGCGGTTTGCACAAAGGAAGTTTGATATGGATACCAATATCAGGGCTTATATGAGCGTGTTTGAACGGCTGATCGCCAGGAAAAAAGCAGATGAATGAGCGGATCAGAAAGGGTGTGGTGGCGTCCTATGCCGTGATGGCATTGCAGATTCTGTCTGTCCTGATTTATACGCCAGTTCTGATCCATTATCTGGGCAGGAGTGACTATGCGATTTATATGCTGCTGAATGCTTTTCTGGGTTATTTTGCGGTAGATTTCGGACTCGGAAGCTCGCTGGCGAAGTTTATCACAGACTGCAGATATCAGACAGACTGCGGCTATACGCAAAAAGAGCTGCTTTCGGTTGTATGCAGGGTGTTTTTGTTACTGTCAGCCATACTGGCTGTGATTTTTGCAGCGGTCTATCCGCATCTGGACCGGATCTTTACCGGACTGACACAGGATGAGCTGGTGCAGATGAAAAGGGCGTATCAGATCGCGGCAGCATATTTTGTCCTGGCTTTTTTCATGACGCCGCTGGAAGGCATTTTTACAGCATATGAATATTTCAGTACGTGGAAGCTGACGGTGATGCTGCAGAAAATACTCTGTATGACGCTGTCCATCGCTGCCCTGCTGTCAGGCTATGGGATTCTGGCTGTCGCAGGGGCGGAGGCCGTGAGCGGGATTGTGACGATCCTGTTTCGGATCATGTATCTGATCCGCACGGGAGCCTTACAGATCAGTCTGACTTACTGGAACGGCAGCCTGCTAAAACAGATTTTGGGATTTTCGGTATGGATGGCTGTCATTTCGTTTGCACAGCGCTTTATCATACCGGTCGTGCCAGCGGTGCTGGGACGTTTTTCAGACAGCGGACAGATCGCCGTGTTTTCGGTTGCCAGTACACTGGAAGGCTATATTTTTCTGACTGGTTCTGTGACTGGCAGCCTGTTTTTGCCACAGGTCTCGAAGCTGATCCATACGGGCAGGAAAGAAGAGACAGGGAGGCTCCAGGAACGGGTCGGACGGATCCAGCTCTTTCTGGTGGGAGCAGTCATACTTGCGTTTGTGGACTTTGGGAAGGAATTTATTTTTTTATGGGCAGGCAGCGGATATATGGCCTCTTATGCCATTGTATTACTGATCAGTCTGTCAGATCTGTTTTATATTACGCAGCAGATCGCGTTCTCTGTACTGACCGTGGAAGGAAATGTCAGGTATGGAGCATATGTCTATGTTGCATGCGCGCTATGCAGTACGGTTTTATCCTGCCTTCTGGCGAAAAAAATGGGAGCGGCCGGTGCAGGCATCGCTGTCTGCATCTGCTTATGGAGCTTTCATATTATACTGATGTCCGTCGTCTATCAGAAAGTCGCAGGTATGGATATGATCCGGCTGCTGCGCCGGTGCCATTTGCAGATCCTGCCGCAGTATGCCTGGTATGGCGCCGGATGGCTGCTGTGTAATCAGGCGCTGCCCGGATACAGCTGGAAAGCGCTGCTTTTCAAAGGCGCTGTCTGGACAGCCGGATTAGGGGCGCTTGTATGGTCACGGATCCTGGAACCGGAGGAAAAAGGATATGTATCACGCATATGGAAACAAAAACGAAAACGGAAAGAAAACAAATATACTGATCGTTGAAGATCATAGCGCGCCTTATCGTGACGAAACTTTCGCAAAGACAATGGAAAAAGGCTGCCGGATCGCGATTCTGACCGAAAAAAGGGCGGATGCGCACGGGCATAAGGAATGGCAGTATACGAGTCCGGTGGAAGCATACCGGGAATATGCAAAATGTGCAGTGCATACAAGGATTGGCGCATACCGGCGCGGACTGCTGAAAAAAGTAAGATTCCTGCGGCCCGATGCAGTCTGTACCGGATCCATGCTGGAAGGACTGGCAGTGAAGCTGTCTGCCGGATACCCGGTGCGTATCGTGCGCTGCTCGGATACGATGAAACAGGGGCGGCATGGCAGCTGGCGGTCCAACAGACTCCTGCTGACGTGGCTGTACCGGACAGCAGATGCGGTGTGGGTTCCGGGAAAGGCAGCGAAAAAATATTACAGCGGTTATTTCAGGGATACAGGCAGTATCTGGCAGGGATGTTATACACGGGATGCCAGACGGTTAGCGGCAGATATAGCAGTCTGGCGGACTGTCAGGCTGCAGGAAAAGAAAAAAGCCGGTTTTTTGGAAACGAACGTGGTCTTTTTGTTTATCGGCAAGCTGATCCGCACGCGGCGCGTGGAAATATTGCTGCGTGCGGCAGAGCAGATGGAAAGCGTGTATCCGCAGGTCCGGATGCTGATTATCGGGGATGGGGAAATGGAATCCCAGGTAACGCAATATGTGAAAAGGCATGATAACGTCGTCCACATTCCGCAGGTGCCGGTCTGTGAGCTGGAAAAATACTACGCCATTGCGGACGCCTATGTGCATCCCGGTGGGGAGCCATATTCTGTGGCGCTGTATGAAGCGGCTGTTGCGGGTATTCCGGTCATAGCTTCGAAAGAAGCCGGTGCCGCGGCAGACTGTCTGCGTGATGGGAGCAACGGGTATTATTTTGCGTACGGCGACCCGCGGGATTTGTTTCAAAAGATGGTGCAGGTGATGGAGCACAGGCAGGAACTGCAGACAGGAGCAGCCCGGGTGAGCGCGTTTATCAAAAGACAGCGGGGGACGGAATGGTCCGCGTCGCAGCTGATGCAGGCGTGCGGAATCATGGAATAATGGTTTATTGGAATAATGAGCGTAATGAGGATCATGAGGACAATGAAATGGTGACAGCGGTATGGTGCAGCGGCGTGCTGGCAGGATGGGTGTCCCTGCACTGCAGGGGTACAAAAAAGAGAATAGGGAATCTGTATACACTGGCGGCAGCTATTTTATTTCTGTCATGTAATAACAGTTCTCCGGACGAATTAAACCTTGGGATTATGTATGATTATGGCATGAATGAGCTAAATCTTTCCGGCGTACTGTACAGTCTGCTGGTGATGCTGGCCCGTCAGCTGTCGGTCAGCTTCAGCCTGTTTAACTTTCTGACGGCAGCGGCTGCGCTCATACTTATTGTCCATACACTGTCGCGTTATACGCATTCATGGGGATTTGCACTGGGACTTTATCTGATGTCCGGGGCAATCCTGGACGTCAGCCTGTACCGGCAGTTTCTTGCGTCGGCGTTTGTAGTATGCGGCTTCCAATATCTGATTACAGAACAGAAACAGCCGGGGAAATATGTGCTGTGCATTGTGCTGGCAGCTTCCATCCATCTGGCGATGGCAGTTTATCTGATATTTGGAATCCTGGGGCTGGAGGGCAGGATCAGGAGCCGGTTCTATTTTTGCATCATCCGTGGCGCTTTCATAGGATCAGCTGCACTCAGTGTCCTTACGCTGCTGAATCACCGGGTCATTCCCGGCATTATGCTTCTGGAGCGGCTGATCGGCGGGCGGGACAGCAATAAGCTGGAAGGATATATTCAATCAGCCGGAGGAAGATATGGGTGGCTGCTGTCTGCCATGCTGTGGATACTGTCTGTCTATGCGGTATATCTGTTTTTAAAGGGCAGGGATACCGCTTCATCCGGGGCAGTGGTTACGTATATGCGGGAGATTAAAAATATTTTTGCGCTATCTATCTGCTTCCTTCCGTTCTGCATTATGATGGCCGTTGTCTTTTCAAGGCTTTACAGGCCAATGGTCTGGCTGGTTATTCTGATGGCGTCCGTTCTGGCGCAGGAAGTGCCGGAGAAAGTATTGGACGTGCGGGTGGCAGCGGGGACCGGGCTGTATCTGGGATACTATTTTTTGTGCTTTAACGGAATCTTTGCTGACTGGAAGCTCTTTACAGAGATGATATTTCAGGGGACCCTGTTCTGGATACAGGGAGCATGATTTTTGAAAAGAGAAAGGTAACAAACATGTCTGTCAAACAATTGAAAGAAAAAGTATGGCTTTCTTCCCCTACGATGCATGGAGAGGAACAGATGTATGTAAAAGAAGCATTTGATACGAACTGGGTCTCTACGGTAGGCGCAAATCTGGAAAATCTGGAGCTGGCGATCTGTGACCTTGTCGGATGTAAGTACGCAGTGGCCCTTTCCACAGCAACATCCGCACTGCATCTGGCCGTAAAACTGGCAGGAATCACGCAGGGCGACAAAGTGTTTTGCTCAGATATGACCTTTGCGGCAACCGTTAATCCGGTATCCTATGAAAAGGGAGAACAGATCTTTATCGATGAAGAGAGGGATACCTGGAATATGGATCCTGCCGTGCTGGAAAAAGCATTTCACCTGTATCCGGGTACCAAAGCAGTCATTGTGGCAAACCTCTATGGTACTCCCGCAAGGCTGGACGAAATACGCGAAATCTGCGACGCAAACGGGGCCGTGCTCATAGAAGACGCCGCGGAATCTCTGGGTGCTTTGTATAAAGGCAGGCAGACAGGGACGTTTGGAACTTACAATGCCATCAGCTTTAACGGCAATAAGATCATCACGACTTCCGGCGGCGGCATGCTGCTGACAGATGAAGAGCAGGCGGCGCGCAAGGCCCGGTTCTGGGCTACGCAGGCGAGGGAAAATGTACCCTGGTACCAGCATAAGGAGATCGGCTACAACTACCGGATGTCAAATATTCTGGCAGGGATCGGAAGAGGGCAGCTGCTGCATCTGCAGGAACATATCGACCAGAAAAGAGCCATCTACAGACGGTACAAAAAAGGGCTTGCAGACCTGCCTGTGTCCATGAACCCTTTTCTGGAATGCTCGGAGCCGAACTTCTGGCTGAGCTGTATGCTCATTCAGAAAGGATGCAGCGTAACGCCGGAAAAGATCTGCCAGAAGCTGAAAGAATGTAATATCGAAGCAAGGCCCATCTGGAAGCCGATGCATCTGCAGCCGGTGTTTGAGAGATGTGCGTATGTGACGCTTGGAGAAGGTGTGGATGTGGGCGGGGATATTTTTGCGAGGGGGATGTGTCTGCCGAGTGATATTAAGATGAGCGCCCGGATACAGGATATTGTAATCGAAGTGATTGCAGATTGTTTTCAATGACAGGACACTGCCGGATGATACTGAAGAAAGGTTTGCAGGATAAGGAAATGAAAAAAATATTTATTATCGGTGCGGGAGGCTTTGGCAGGGAGACAGCCTGGCTGATTGAACGGATGAACAGCAGGAAACAGGAGCCTGAATGGGATATTCAGGGATTCCTGGATGATGATGTGAAAAAACAAGGCAGGATGGTAAGCGGGTATCCGGTACCTGGCGGCTGCGGGTTTCTTGAGACATGCAGGGAGGAAGTATGGGCTGTGTGTGCGATTGGCAGTGCGGCAGTCAGACGAAAGGTTGCAGACAGAGTCGGAAAGTATAAAAATGTCCGGTTTGCAGTATTGGTGGACCCGGACGCTGTCGTTTCATCTTCGGTCAGCATTGGTGAAGGCAGTATTGTCTGTGCGGGAGCGGTTGTGACCGTGGATATCTCTATAGGCAGGCATGCAATTGTCAGTATGGCTTGTACCATTGGGCACGATGCGGTACTGAAAGACTTTGTGACGTTATATCCGGGTGCAAAAGTATCCGGTTCTGTGATAGCAGGGCAAGGTGTGGAACTGGGAGCTGGTTCCCAGATCATTCAGGGAAAAAGGATAGGGAGAGATACGATCGTTGGCGCAGGAGCTGTAGTGATCCGGGATCTGCCGGATGGATGTACGGCGGTCGGCGTACCTGCGGAGCCGGTCAGACGGGACAGACATGCATGAAAAAGGATTTTATGAAAAGTACATAAAAAGGCCGCAGGATTTTATGCTTGCCCTAATTGGAATGACGGTATGCAGCCCTGTTCTGCTGGCAGTTGCGGTCATGATAAAGATAAAGCTGGGCAGTCCTGTCTTTTTCTGCCAGGAACGGCCAGGAAGGATTGATTTTGAAACGGGAAAGGAAAAAATATTCAGGCTGTATAAATTCCGTACGATGACAGATACACGGGACAGCTTGGGAAATTTACTGCCAGATAAAGACCGCCTTACCGCATTTGGCAGAAAATTACGCGCAAGTTCACTGGATGAGCTTCCGGAACTGTTTAATATATTAAAAGGCGATATGGCTGTTGTCGGGCCACGGCCGCTTCTGGTACAGTATCTGGACCGGTATCAAAAGCATCAGAGACGCAGGCACGAGGTAAGGCCCGGTCTGACAGGGCTTGCGCAGGTGAATGGAAGAAATGTGCTTTCCTGGGAGGAAAAATTTGCGTTTGATGTGGCATATGCAGAACACATTACGTTTCTGGGAGACTGGAACATCATATTTCGGACTGTGCTGTGTGTGCTTTGCCGGCAGGGGATCAGTTCAAAGACATCGGATACGATGGAGGAATTTCAGGGTGATGATTTAAAATGAAGATTCTGATACTGGCTAATTCAGATATGGGACTGTATAAATTCCGCAGGGAGCTGTTGCAAAGGCTGTTAAAAGAAGATAATCAGATCTTTATTTCGCTGCCGGATGGACCGTATATCCCGCTTTTGATAAAAATGGGATGCGTTTTTTTGTGCACACCGCTTGACCGGAGAGGGACAAATCCACGGAAAGATCTGGCGCTTTTGTGCAGGTATGCCGGGATGATGCGCAGGATCAAACCGGATACAGTCCTGACCTATACGATCAAACCGAATATATATGGCGGGATTGCATGCCAGATGTATCATATCACATATCTTGCAAATGTGACGGGTATGGGTACCGCAATGGAAAAGAAAGGCGTACTGTCAAAAATACTGCTGTTTTTGTATCAGGCAGCGTTGCGGAAGGCTTCGCAAATCTTTTTTCAAAATGAAGAAAATAAAAGATATTTTGAAGAAAAGGGGATTGTCAGCAGAGGGAGGTTAATACCTGGCTCAGGTGTGGATCTGATGGAACATTGCTATGAGGACTATCCAGAAGAAGATGGATTTACGCGTTTTCTGTTTGTAGGACGTATTATGAAGGATAAAGGAATCGAAGAATTTTTGGATTGTGCGGAACAAATAGGAGGAAAATATGCCAATGTGTGCTTTGACCTGATCGGGGAATATGAGGAAGAGCATTACAAAAAGAAAGTCGCGGTTCTGGAAAAGAAAGGGAGACTCAGGTACCTGGGAGTGCAGGATGATATTCACGCATTTATGAAAACCCATCATGCGGTTATTCTGCCATCTTATCATGAGGGGCTTTCGAATGTTTTGCTGGAGGCGGCCGCGTGCGGCAGGCCTGTTCTGGCGACGACTGTTCCAGGCTGCAGGGAGACATATGAGGATGGGATATCCGGGATTGGATTTCTGGCAAATGACAGCAGCGCTCTGGTGAGAGCTGTTGAGAAGTTTCTGAAAATGCCTTATGGGGAAAGAAGGCTTATGGGGATTAACGGAAGGCAGAAAGCGGAAAAAGAGTTCGACAGGGAGATTGTGATCGAAGCTTACAGACAGGAAATTTACAGAAAAAAGGGCAGAGGAAAGCAATGAATATATATGAAAAGATAGTCGGAAAAAAAGAAAAGATCAGTCTGATTGGCCTTGGATATGTAGGCATGCCGATTGCAGTTGCGTTTGCAAAACAGGCGGATGTAATTGGATATGACTGCAACAGCCATAAGATCCGGCAGTATCGCAGCGGAATAGATCCTACGAATGAGGTAGGCAATGAAGTCATCGCGCAGACAACGGTTGACTTTACAGATGAAGCGGAGCGGCTGCGGGAAGCAGGATTTCATATTGTGGCAGTACCGACACCGGTAAACGCGGATCATACACCGGATCTTACGTCGGTAAAAAGCGCGAGTGTGATTCTGGGAAAAAATTTAAAAAAGGGTTCCATCGTTGTGTATGAATCTACCGTGTATCCAGGAGTCACTGAGGATATCTGTGTTCCGATTCTGGAAAGGGAGAGCGGCCTGCGATGCGGGACTGATTTTAAAGTCGGATATTCACCGGAACGGATCAATCCTGGAGATCAGGTACACAGACTGGAAACAATCACAAAAATAGTATCCGGCATGGATGAAGAGACACTGGATGAGATAGCAAACGTATATGAACTGGTTGTCACCGCAGGCGTTTACAGGGCAGAGAGCATAAAAGTAGCGGAAGCAGCAAAAGTAATTGAAAACAGCCAGCGGGACATTAATATCGCTTTTATGAATGAGCTGTCGATTATTTTTAACAGAATGGGGATTGATACAAAATCCGTGCTGGAAGCTGCCGCAACAAAATGGAATTTTTTAAAGTTTGCACCAGGGCTGGTAGGGGGACATTGTATAGGCGTAGATCCATATTACCTGACGTACAGGGCAGAAGAATTTGGGTACCACAGCCAGATCATATTGTCCGGACGGCGGATTAATGATGACATGGGCAGGTATGTGGCAGAAAATGTGGTAAAGAATCTGATAAAGGCAGACAAGCCGGTACGGAATGCTAAAATCGCGATTCTTGGATTTACATTTAAAGAGGATTGTCCGGATACAAGGAATACGAAAGTGATCGATATTGTAAAAGAACTGCAGGATTATGGAATAAAACCATTCATTGCGGATCCTTTTGCAGATCAGGAGGAAGCAGAAAAGCTATACGGGATTGTGTTTACAGATATAGCGGCGATGGAAGGAATGGACGCTGTGATCCTGGCGGTTGCACACGAGCCTTACCGGAAACTTTCTTTCAAAGAGGTCAGCAGCCTGTTTGGCAGCGGCAGGAAATTATTGATGGATATCAAAGGGATTCTGGACCGGACGACGTATGAAAAAGCAGGATATCTTTATTGGAGATTGTAAGTTTTTCTGACGTAGTTTCAAACGGGGTTGCCGGAAATGAGAGGAGAAAAGGGCTGGCGATGGGCTACAGACATTTAACATTTTCAGAAAAATCGCTCTTTCTTGTTACAGGAGGAGCAGGCTTTATCGGTTCTAATTTATGCGAAGCAATATTGCATCTGGGATACCGGGTACGGTGTCTGGACGATCTTTCCACAGGGAAAGCAGAAAATATAGAAATGTTCCGGGATCAGCCGGAATTTGAATTTATAAAAGGCGATATCAAAGATTTTGATACATGTCTGCATGCATGCAAAGATGTGGATTATGTGCTGCATCAGGCAGCGTGGGGAAGCGTGCCCCGTTCCATAGAGATGCCGCAGTTTTATTGTGCCAACAATATTTTGGGGACCTTGCATATGCTGGAAGCGGCAAGGCAGAATCACGTGAAAAAATTTGTATATGCGTCCAGCTCTTCTGTATACGGTGATGCGCCGGAGCTTCCAAAGACAGAGGGCAGGGAAGGAAAACTGCTGTCTCCTTATGCGCTGACCAAACGTTGTGACGAAGACTGGGCGGGGCAGTATTACATGCATTATGGACTGGATACGTATGGTTTGCGTTATTTTAATGTGTTTGGCAGGAGGCAGGATCCGGATGGTCCGTATGCGGCTGTTATACCAAAGTTTATCCGCAAGCTTTTGCGCGGGGAACAGCCGGTGATTCATGGGGATGGGAAGCAGAGCAGGGATTTTACTTATATAGAGAATGTGATAGAGGCGAATCTGAAAGCATGTATGGCGTCTTCGGAGGCGGCTGGTGAAGTGTATAATATTGCCTGTGGCGAACGAAAATTTTTAATCGATATTTACCAGGAGCTTTGTCATGCGCTTGGCAGGAATGTAGAGCCCCGGTTTGTACCAGACAGGCCGGGAGATGTGAAGCATTCGGACGCGGATATTCGCAAAGCAAAAGAAATACTGGGATATGATCCGCAGTACAGTTTTGAACGGGGAATTGCGTGTACGATTGCGTGGTATAAGGAGAATCTGTAGTGTGTGGTATCAATGGTCTGATTCAATTTCATAAAATTTACGGAAAAAGTGATCTGGAGCACATGGTTCATAAAATGAATGCGTGCATGATTCATAGAGGGCCTGACTCTGAAGGGATATTTTCAGATGATATTTGTGCTCTGGGAATGCGTCGTCTGTCGGTCATTGATCTGCCCGGAGGAACACAGCCAGTCTGGAATGAATCAAAAGATAAGATGATTGTATTTAACGGAGAATTATATAATTACAAATCACTTAGGAAGTTATTACAGCAGCGGGGACATATGTTTACTACCAGATCGGATACAGAAGTTGTGCTTCATGGCCTCGAGGATTATGGAACGGATTTTTTGGAACAGATGGAGGGGATGTTTGCATTTGCGTTTTATGATCTTTGTGCGAAAAAGTGGATTTTAGCACGTGACCGTATTGGAGAAAAGCCATTGTATTATTATCATTCTGACCGTCTGTTTCTATTTGCATCAGAGCTGAAAAGTATTTTATGTACAGGATGCGTACCAAAAGAGATTGACCGTCAGGCACTGACAACTTACTTCCAGCTGACTTATATTCCGGCGCCGGCGTCTGTCATCCGTAATGTCCGCAAGCTAATGCCAGGGACGGCTATGATCCTGGATGCACAGGGAAAGGAAGATGTCATAACATATTGGGATCTGAAAACGGATATCGCCGGACAGCCATATGATGATTATGATCAATGTAAGATCTTACTGAGAAAAGCGCTATTCGAGTCTGTGGAACGCAGAATGTGCAGTGATGTACCGGTAGGAGCTTTTCTAAGCGGTGGATTTGATTCGGCTGTTATTACGGGGATGAATTTGAGAAAAAGAAGCGCCAATTTCTTGATTTATAAGTAGGAGTTTG
>CANTHI010000048.1 GCA_947653505.1 uncultured Eubacterium sp. | reverse complement strand
GACAATGGACTGCCCAAAAGTATAAATCCCTGTTTTTTCTGCCCCCAGAATATGTGAAGCATAGGAAAACGTCAAAAATGGAAAGACAATTGCACATGTCTGCTTCAGCACATTCAGCACGACATTCTTTTTAACAGATACCTCATGGTTTTGCATTTGTAATACCCTACTTTAAAAAGAATAATGTTCCGCTGAGTACAGGTACCGCCATCGTAGTACTGTTTTCAAATATAACAAGGTCCAGCACGTACCACATGACAGCCAGTGCTGCCAGTCCCAAAAAGGCAACGTATGGAAACTTCTCCTGCCTTTTTTTCTTACGGAACAGAAAAGAAACTCCTATCACATTTATCATAAACGCACCTCTGGCAAGCCTGTAATAATGCATATTCATCATGATCGCCGGCACGGTGACAAACAAAAGAAGATCATATATCACCATAAGATCCAGATATTCCAGCTGATATTTCGTCATACCGGAATCTTCTCTGTTTCCATACCGGTGTACAGCAAATGCCAGTACTGTTGTCAGAATATGGATAGCTGCCGGTAACGTCCATCCCAAATTTCCTGAAGTATAGTAGCTGCTTCCCCGCAAATCTGTTTTTGCCAGAAACAAATCCGCTATCACTGTAAAAAACGGGATCTGATTTCCGTTCAAAACCGTAACTGCCGCCAGCAGAAGACTCGATGCCGCTATCAGAAGCGTAATCTGTTTTCGCTTTTGTTTCATAAAAAAAACTGACAGCAAAATAGCAAAATAATAAACCGCATGAATCTGTGCAATTACCAGAATACTGATGATAAATTTTGATTTTGCAAACGTTTCCTCAAACAGTAAAAAACGAAAACTCCATAAAAACAATGCCAGACAAACCGCATTGCGAAACTGCATGGAATCCACAAAAAGCATCGAGGGCAGATAAAACAGACAAATAAAGCTAAAGTCCGTTCCGATCTTTTTGATTGTCATAATCGCAAAAATTCCAGACAAAAATGTCAGCACAGCCCGGAACATATAAAATGACATTCCTGCTTCATATGCTGTAATACTGAAAAATCCAAAAAGTTTATCCTTTGCCTCAAGTACTTTATGATTATACTCATATGCATCTACATAACGCAGAATATCCATGCCTGTGCGGTTCGCCGTCAGTAGCAAAAATACCAGCACAAGAATTACCGCTTCTGTCAAAGCTATGACCTTTCTGTCATAAGTGTCCCTGAGCATATGGGATCCAATACACAACGTATATCTGTAACGCAGCACAATCCCTGCCATGCACAAAATCCAGGCCGCTATATATAAATAAACCATCTTAACAACCATCCCATCAGTAAAACAACCTGTCTGTCATCCTGCGTCTCCCATCATTTTTACCATGATGATACCATCTCCACCTGACAGGCTGACCACTCCGGCAGCGATGTATTTCCGTTTCCACGCTTTTAGTACACCGCAAACCCTTCTTCCAGATACCGCCTGACATAATCCTCCACTCCCTCCTCCACATCCATAAATGTGCCCTGATATCCCGCATCCCACAGCTTTCTGATATCCGCCTGCGTACGATACTGATACCTCTCCTTCAGCCCTTCCGGCATCTCCACATACCGTATCTGCGGCTTACGTCCCAGCGCATGGAACACCGCCCGGGCAAGCTGTGCAAAGCTTGCCGCCCGTCCGGTCCCGACATTAAACAGCCCGCTCTGGTCCGGATGCTCCAGAAACCACAAAATCACATCGCACACATCCTTCACATATACAAAATCCCGCAGCTGCCCGCCATCTGCATACTCCGGCCTGTATGACCGGAACAGCCTGACCTCTCCATCCGCACAAATCTGCCTGTAGCCATGAAAGACCATGCTTGCCATATCCTGTTTCCAGTACTCATTCGGCCCGTAGACATTAAAAAACTTAAACCCGGCATACTGTTTCGGAAACTCCCGTGCCTGATGCTTCACCCACAAATCAAACGCCTGCTTGGAATAACCGTACGCATTCAGCGGTATCAGACAGTCAATGTCGCACCGGTCGTCAAACCCGGCAGATCCGTCCCCATACGTGGCAGCCGAACTCGCATACAGAAACTGAATCTGTTTCCGGCAGCAATAATCCCATAGCGCCTTTGTGTACGCAAAATTGTTGTCCCACAAATAATCAAAATCCGTTTCCGTTGTGGAAGACTGCGCCCCCATATGAATGACCGCTTCCACGTCATCCATTCCGGACAGTGCCTCCAGAAATCTGGATTTATGAATATAAGCCGCATATTTTTTATTTCTCAGATTCATCCACTTGTCTGTAGAAGCGATATTGTCTGCAATGATAATATCTGTCCTTCCGGCTTCATTTAGTCTGCGGACGATGCAGCTGCCGATAAATCCTGCGCCGCCTGTCACTACAATGCTCATATTTTTGCTCCATTCTGCTGTCCTGCCTTCATGCGCCTGATGATGTCCGTCGTGGACTTACCCTCCACATACGGCAGAATCTTTACCATTCCTCCGCGTGCTTCCACAATCTCACTGCCGGCAACTTCCTGCGGCGTATAATCCCCGCCCTTTACCAGTACGTCCGGCTGAATCTCCGTTATCAGCCGCTGTGGTGTATCTTCCTCAAATACCGCCACATAGTCCACACAGCCCAATGCGCAGAGCAACTCTGCCCGGTCGGCCTGGCTGTTTACCGGCCGGTCTTTTCCTTTCAGCCTTCTGACAGAACCATCCGCATTCAGCCCGACGACCAGAAGATCACCCAGCTTTGCCGCTTCCTGCAGACAATGCACATGGCCGGCATGCAGAATATCAAAGCATCCGTTCGTAAATACAATCTTCCTGTCCGCATACCGATGCCTTAGTCCTGTAATCTCTTTTTCTGACAACAGCTTTTCTGAAATTCTGTCTGAACTAAAAAACTCTGTTTCCATCGCCCTGCAGACCTCCTGCAGGCGGACAGATGCTGTTCCGGCTTTTGCCACCTGAATCCCCGCCGCATGGTCCGCGATGAGTACTGCCTCCTGGATTCCGAAACCGTTTGCCAGACAGACTGCCAGATATGCGATCACCGTATCGCCGGCTCCTGTGACGTCAAATACTTCCTGCCCCGCCGGCTTTACCCTGTATTTCAGCTCCTCTCCCACTAAGACCATGCCCCGTGCGCCGCATGTCGTGAGTACATAGGTACAGCCTGCCTGACGCATCAGCTGTCTGGATGCTTCTTCGATCTCCTGATCTGTCGATACCGCCCTGTGCGTAAGCTCCCGGAGTTCTTTCAGATTTGGTTTTAGTAAATATGCGCCCCGGTACTTCCTGATATCCGGATCTTTGACGTCGATCAGTACTTTCTTTCCCATCCGGTCCGCTATCCGGATGATTTCCGGTACAAAGCAGTCCGTCAGCAGTCCCTTCCGGTAATCTGAGAGGATCATAACATCCATGCCAGCCGCGGCATTTTTGTATTCTGCGAGCAGCCGGTCTGTCACTGTCCGGGGCATTTCATCCGTGATCTCCGTGTCCATCCGCAGCAGCTGCTGGTGGCCGTCCGCCAGGAACCGTGTTTTTACGGTTGTAACGCGGTCATGTCTTATGGAAAGGCTTACATCAATGCCTTCCTGTTCCAGCAGATCCAACAGGATCTCTCCTGCCTCATCCGTACCAATAACAGACATTACAAATGCATTTTGTCCGCCTGCCGCCAGATTTGCCGCTACGTTAGCTGCGCCTCCCGGAACGCATTTTCCGCTTTCTTTCAGAAGCACCGGAACAGGCGCTTCCGGTGAGATCCGCCTGACACTTCCGCAATAATACTGGTCCAGCATGACATCGCCGATGACTAAAATATTTTTTCTGTTGATCCGGTTTCTGTGATCCATCTGTTTTCCCTCTTTTTCTGCATAGATCCGCACCATTTTTTAAGAGTATCAGCGGAGTATACCTTTTCTTTCTCAGCAGATCATCTGCTGCGGCATACAGCATCTTCCTGACGATTGTTTTTACCTTTTCAGCAGTCTGTCTTTGAAAATTAACTGCCACCTTCTCCGGCACATTCTGCACATAGGCATCCCGAAGCCCGGCCAGCAGCTCAAAGCTGTCCGCCCCTCTGCTTCTGAAATAAAGGTTACATAGTTCACGCAGGGCATAATCCCCATACATCCGGTATCCATTGCTTTGTGTCCGGAATCCATCCGTGGACAGCCGTGCAATCCTCTGCATTCTATGCGCATACTCTTTCACAAGATCCGGATTGTATTTTGTAGACGTACTGATTCCGGCCCGCTGTTGATACGAGTATACAATCTGCGGTATTTTGCGGATCTTTCTGCAGTAATACCCGTAGCAGATATTAAACAGCACATCTTCCATTCCCATTGCCAGCTGCTCATCAAAACGGATGCCATGTTTATCAATCAGCTCCTTTTTATACATACAGTTCCATACATGCTGTGCGGATGCATCATGCTCCTGATGGAACAGGAATCCATACAGCTCCTGCTCTGTTTCCAGCACAGTGTCCTCATATCTGCAGATTCTGCTTTTTACCACTTTGCCTGATACATCGATGACCGTAAGCTTCTTTCCACCGACTGTCAGATCCACATCCGGGGCCATGCCACGATAAAGATCCTCCAGCCAGTTTTTGAAAGGAGTATCATCCTGGTCTGCAAAAGCAATGTATGTCCCTGCCGCTCTTGTAATACCATAATTCCTTGCGCTGCTGATACCGCTGTTCGGCTTGCGGAATACCCGGATCCTGTGATCCTGCTGCGCTTCCCGCATGGCAACTGCCTCCCCGCCATCGGAAGAACCGTCATTGACGACCAGCAGTTCCCAGTCCTGAAAGGTCTGCGACCGGATTTTTGATATTGTATGCCGGATAAACGGCTGCCCGTTGTACAGAGGCAAAATAATACTGACTGCAGGCATGTGAAACCTCCTCCGGCCTTATAAAACTGTACTTGACCGCATTTTCATAACCTGATATTCTCTCAGTCTGATATTCTCTCAATCTGATATTCTCCCAGCCTGATATTCTCTCAGCCTGATATTCTCATATACCTGGCGGACAGTTACCTTTTTCAGACATTCACAGTCCGCTGCATGTATCCGGCCTTTCTGGCACCTGCCGCGTTTTCTGCCAGACTTCCAAAAGCATGTCCTGCCAGATCCGGATCCTTTCTCGTGGATCCGGGGACACGATGTCTGAAAACACGGCTTGCAATCCAGTGAATCATCTGAAAAAACAAAAACTCTGTCTTCCGCATAAGGTCTTGCAAAAGCAGGCTCCACCGGACCGAAAATCACATACACTGTCACTCCGTATGCCCGTGCAATATGCCCGGCCCCGCTGTCATTGCAGATAACCGCGTGACACAGCGCAAGCCGCTGCAGATACTGCGCAAGCCCTGTCTTACTGACCAGCGCCTGCCCGCCGCATGCCCTTACCGCCTGTGCGGTCTTCTGTGCCGCTTCCTTTTCTCCCGGACCTTCGAAGATCAGAAATGCCCTGTGGCCGGAATCCGCGGCCAGCTTTGCGGCCAGTTTTGCAAATCCATCCCACTGCTTGATTTTTAAACCAGCCCCAGGATGAATGCCTATGATTTGTTTTTCCAAAAGCCCGTGTCTTTGTATAAATTCTTCATTTTCTTTTATTTGCCGGGCAGTAAGCGACAGCTTTGGATAACGGTCTGTCCGGAATACCCTGCAGCCTGTCTGCTTTGCAAAATACAACTTGTCTTCTACCAGATGCACGGCTTTTTCCGGTGGTATAACAACATCTGTCAGAAAGCACTCCCCGCCCGTATAGCGATAGCTTACTTTCCGCCTTGCATTGCACCAATGCATGAAAAAGATGTAGCGCAGATCCCCGCGCGGCTCAAGGGCGATGTCATAGCATATCCTGTTGATCTGCCGCAGCTGTCTGTATATTCTTATCATTCCAGCCACAGAACCAGACGCTTCAGGATCCATAACAAGCAGACGGTCAGCCAGTCCCTGCCCTTTTAAAACCGCTTCTGCCCAGATGCCGCACACAAGCGTAAGCTTTGCTCCGGGCGCATTCCTTTTTAACGTTTTCAAAAAAGGGATGGACATTACAATATCTCCGATCCGCCCGGCATCAATGACCAGAATATTTTTTGCATGGTGCAGATCCAGAGGCGTCTGCGCTTTCTTTTCATGAAAGAAAACAGAAAGAACAGCATTCGCAGCCTTTACATATTTTGTTTTTTTGGGGTTAAACTTCTGCATCATATTTTATATCTCCGGCCTGTTTCCAAAAAATCTGTCTTCCAGCATCCTGCACCAGCAATGATAAATCGGAAGGTGCAGCTCCTGCACCCTGTCTGTCCCGGCGGCAGGCACCCTGACTGCTGCCTGGGCAAACTCCGCAAGCTCTCCGCCGCCGGCTCCCGTCAGGGCAATGACCGGCATTCCTAAAGCCCCTGCCGCTACAGCCGCATAAATAATGTTCTGACTGCTGCCTGACGTAGAGATTCCAAGAAAAACATCGCCTTCCCTGCCAAGCCCGAGCAGCTGCTGGGCAAACACTCCCGGACCTCCGACGTCATTGCTGTAAGCCGTTGCAAGCGGCCCGTTCCCATCCAGCGCCAGCGCAGCCAGCGGCTGTTCCAGTTTTTCAGCCAGATAAGCGCCTTTTACCGGGTCTGTATCCAGGAGCTTTTTTGCATATTCCGGGCATACCGGACGCGGCAGATGAAACCGCTTCATCAGCTCCGCAGCGATATGCCCGGCATCTGCCGCGGAACCTCCGTTTCCGGCGATCAGCAGCTTTCCGCCTTTTTCATAGGACTCTTCCAGAATAAAATATGCATGAATCATATCTTCACGGATATCCTCCAGCAAAGGGTATCGTTCCATCAAAGTATTTATATATTGTTCCAGTCTCTTTTCCAGTGTTTTCATTGATCCCCATATCTCTTTTAATAAACCATATATTTTACGATCTCCATCAGAATACACTCGGCCAGATACAGACGGCTGTATCCATTTTCCCGGTAGCACCGGTAACGGTCCATGCATCTGCGCCTGCTTTTTGCCAGAGACTTTGCATTGCTTACCCCGCCGGAGCAGAAGCTGGCAAGCACTCTGTTTCTGACCGCAAGCTTCTTCCCCGCCCTGCGGAACCGCAAAAACAGATCAAAATCATCGTAGATACCTGTATTTTTATAAGTACCCAGCTCTTCATATGCCTGCTTCGTCACAAACATCGTCGGATGATTCCAGTGTCTGCTCGTTGCCAGCCAGTCCAGCCGGGCACGCTTGATAAAGGAACTCCCGTCCTGGCGGATCATGCGGATATCCGCATAAAACATGTCAAACCTTTCCCTCTGGTAAGTCCGTACGGCTGTCTCTACCGCGTCCGGTTCATACCAGTCATCGCTGTTGATCATTCCGATCAGCGCCCCGGATGCCAGACGGATCCCTTTATTCATTGCATCATAGATCCCCTGATCTGGTTCGCTCATTATCCGGAACGGGATTCCTTTTCGGGCAAATTTTTTATCATATGTGCGAGCCGCTTCCACCGTCCGGTCCGAAGACTGCCCGTCAATAATAAGATATTCCAGCTTTGGGTAAGTCTGATCCAGCACTGACTCCACTGTTTTGCAGATCGTCTTTTCACTGTTATAAGCAACCGTAATAATGCTGACCAACGGGCACACCTTTCATCACTTCCATCACTCCAATCCTGCCGCCGGGTTTAAAATGACTGGTCGTGATAGGCCGGAACAATCTCCCGGACCATCCGTCGGATATCCCGGCTGTCCTGATTTACTGCTTTTTTCAGCTCTTCCAGCTGACGCAGAAACTTTTTTTCGTCAAACAGGATCGGCTTTCCAATATGAATCAGATGGTTCTGCGTATCCTGCAGCCCTTCCTCATCCATCAGCAGCTCCTCATAAAGCTTCTCTCCCGGCCGCAGACCAGTAAACCGGATCTCAATATCCTCTCCGGCGCGGTATCCCGACAGACGGATCAGGTTGTTTGCCAGATCCAGAATCCTCACCGGTTCTCCCATATCCAGCACAAAGATCTCTCCGCCCTTTGCATACGCACCCGCCTGCAGCACCAGGGCTACCGCCTCAGGAATCGTCATAAAATAGCGGATGACGTCCGGATGGGTAACTGTTACCGGCCCTCCGGCTGCTATCTGTTTTTTAAACAGCGGAATTACGCTTCCGTTGCTTCCCAGCACGTTTCCAAAACGTACGGCCACAAATTCTGTCGCATATTTATGATCCAGCATCTGAATAATCATCTCGCAGATACGTTTGGACGCACCCATAATATTCGTCGGATTGACGGCCTTGTCCGTGGAAATCAGCACAAAACGCTTTACCCCGTATTTCCCCGCCGCTTCTGCTGTCTTATAAGTACCAAATACATTGTTTTTAATCGCCTCATTCGGACTGTCTTCCATCAGTGGGACATGCTTATGGGCCGCCGCATGGTATACGACCGCCGGACGATACGTTTCCATAATCGTGTTCATCCGGTGCGTATTCCGCACGGAAGCAATGAGTGTGACGACATCCAGCTGCGGATAGTCATGCCTTAGCTCCTGCTGAATCTCATAAGCATTGTTTTCATAAATATCCACAATCACAAGCCGTCCGGCCTCATGCTTTGCCAGCTGGCGGCAGATCTCACTGCCGATGGAACCTCCGCCGCCCGTTACAAGTACGGTCTGTCCTTTTACATAGCCCAGGATTTCTTCCAGATTCACCCGGATCTGATCCCTCCCAAGAAGGTCCCCGATATTCACTTCCCGCAGCTGCGACACACGCACTTCCCCGTTGATCAGCTGATAGGTCCCCGGCAGAATCCGCAGCTCACAGCCTGTCTGCTGGCAGATCTCCACGATTCTGCGCACAGATTTTTTCGGTGCCGACGGAAGCGCTATGATGATCTTGCGAATCCCATACTCCCTGACCGCCTCCATAATCCTGCTGCTCCCGCCTACAACCGGACATCCCTGGATATATCTGCCCTGTTTTGCCGGATTGTCATCAATAAAACAACGCACCTGCTGCGTCACATACCTGCTCAGCCGCATTTCTTTTAATATCGCGGCTCCGGCGTCCCCTGCCCCGACGACCATGACATTCGCCGTACTGTCTTTCGCAGAGCCATACTCATTGCGAAAAAAGCGGAAAAACCGGAAGCTGAACCGGATACAGATCTCCAGTGCCATCAGCAGCAGAATATACAGTACATAATAACTGCGCGGCATCCGCATTCCCATCAGATGAATCCCGAAGTACTGCAGGATACCGGATATTACAACAGCAAACGCAATATTACACAGCTCCTGTACACTTGCATATTTCCACAGGCTTGTATACAGCCGGAACAGATAAAATACCATGACCGTGCAGACAATATTCACTGTCAGATAACGATATCCATTCTCCACATAGACCGGATCAATCTTAAAAAAACTCATCTCATACCGGATGACCAGTGAAAAAAAGCTGGATACATAAACCGCCAGAACATCAAAGAGAAGCAGCAGCGCCGCCTTTGCCCGTATACCAGCATCCTGAAACAGCCCCGGCTGCCGCATCCTTTGTTCTGTTTTTTTCTCCTTATCCTCTGCCTTCATGCACTCCGCTTCCTATATTCAAATGCTGCTGCACCCAGGACGGCAACACCATTTTCCTGATAAAATTTCATAGCGTCATCAACCATCCGGTGCGTTGTATACCCAAGCCTGCACACCATAACAACATTTCCCGCATCTGCTACTGCATCCCATACAGAAATATTCCCGCTGATATTTTCCACAAGCACTGCCTCCAGCCCCCATTCCCGAAGCTGGCTGGCTATACTTTCCATACAGGCCTTTTCCTTCTCATCCGGAACAAAATCTGCCGCAAGACAAAGCCCCGTCAGGTTCTGCTTCCTGCAGGAAAGCCTGATGCGGTTCAGTATCTGTGCCTTTTGCCGTTCATAAACGTCCCGCCCGGCGGCGTCACTTACTCCTTCCCCATGTTCAGGAGAAATACTGCCATAAAACGGAAACGTATAATACGACCGGAACTCTCCGGCACTTTTCACCGTATCACGCAGCAGATACCAGCAGGCATACACTGCCGCATATGCAAAAATGCCACCGAAAAATCCAAACAGAACATGCAGAATACTGACGCTGCCTTTTGCTTCTTCATCCGGCGGCTGGCTGTCTGCCTGTGTAGCCGTCTGCTGTCCGTCAGCCTCTGGCACTGTCTGGCTGTCCGTTTCCCTGCTGTCCTGCCCGGATTCCGGATCTGCAGTCTGATTTCCGGATCCAGATTTTCCATTGATCACATCCGGGCTGTGCTGCCCGGACTGCTCCCCGGCGGCTGCTTTTACCACCTCTTCGTACAGGGCTTTTTGCGTATCGTCAAACGCATCTGTCATAGCTTTTAAATTCGCCTGATCCGTTGCCAGAAGCGTTCGCTTTTCCCGCTGCCACGCGAGCAGGTCGCTGTCCGTCCTTTCTTTTTCCTCACTGCCCAGCAGTGTCAGCGTATGGCTGGCACATTCCTTTTCCACAGTGGAGCTGTAAGCCTGCAGCAGCTCCTTTATATCCGCAGCAAGCGCTGCCGCCATAGCGGCATCCCTGCCAGTCACGTCTACCGATAAAAGTACACCGGAACGTGCATAACCTTCTTCATCCGTATAAGTGCCGCTCGTTTTCTGCGCAGCCTGGAACAATTCCGTCAGGAACCGGCTTTCCACATGCTCCATATCACTGTCCCTGTTGCGGATATCAGCAGCAATCCTGTCGTTTGACAGATAATCCATATATTTTTCCACAATCTTCTGCGTCATCCACCCGTCTGCACCTTCTATCCGGAAGATCAGCTGTACACTGCTCTTATGATACGGATCGATCTGCATCCGCACGGAATTTTGCACATAGCTTTCCATCTGTGCTGTCTCTTTTGCCAGCTGCCAGGCTGCTTCCACCTGACGCTTCTGCTCCTCTTTCGTCAGCGGAACAGGCTCTGGTTCCCCCGCATCCGGCTGCAGGGTATCCGCTTCTTCTGCTTTCGTTCCACCGTTTTTACTCACAAAATAACTTCCCGCACCCGCAAGAACCGCAAACACCAGCGCACACACCAAAATCCGTTTCCACTGCCTGACCAGCCTGTACAGCAGATCTAAAAGGTCGATTTGTACTTCTTCTGTTCTTTTCCAGGAACATTTCCTGTCCATTTTAAAACTCTCCTTAAACACTATGTCTCATTC
Source organism: uncultured Eubacterium sp. (assembly GCA_947653505.1). Next base: position 831 of record CANTHI010000048.1, on the reverse strand, counting down.
ATGATCTCTGCTACCGACTTCATGATCCTGATATACATAGCGTAGCTGTCCGTATTTTTCCCGTCAGGTTTCTTATCTGATGTATTCCACATATCCAGAACGGCATCTGACGGATGTGCCTCACCCCAGAGCAGTGCATCCGCGTCTGCATCCAGCGCCTGGCAGATGCTGACAAACGTCTCCAGGCTCATGATCCTGGAACCTCGCTCGATGTGCCCAAGGAAAGACATGCTGATCCCGCATTTTTCTGCCATTCTGTTCTGTGACCAGCCCTTTGCCTTCCGGACCTGGCGGATCCGCATCCCTAATTTGCCGTAATCCAATTCCCTTGTCATTCCTTCCTCATTCCCTCCATTCCGCTGCTGTAACAGTTTTTTGCCTGCCTGTTTTGCCAGGACACAAAAAAACATAACATTTTATAACAAAATGTTATGTTTCAGAAAACACAGGGGATGCTGGAAAGCCTTTATTTACAAGGGGTTCAGCAGCATGGTGAAAAAACTGCCTGTCTGACAGGGAAACATCTTCCGGCATGTACTGTATTTTTGTTTTGCTTTATTCTGTAATTTTATTTTTGTAATTTTTGTGAAAACTGCATAAAAACCAAACTGGTATTCATCGAATCTATAAGAAAAACTGGAAATTTTGACAATTTTATCTTAATGGTTGCAAAAATGAAAAAATTGATATAGAATACTTTCAGACAACATTTTGTTATAAAATGTTATGTAAAAGAATTGATACTACAGCCACTGATCCATATTGGACGCCCAGTGGCTTGTTCTGGTTACAGGACTTTTTCTTCTTTTTTATCTTTATTGTTTTCTTTTT
>CANTHI010000047.1 GCA_947653505.1 uncultured Eubacterium sp. | reverse complement strand
CAGAATAGTTCACCGACTCCATAACCTGGCGGATCTGATCCATATTGTTCTGCAGCTGCTGTGCCTGCTCACTGAATACCTGCATCATCTGATTGATCTTGCCGGATTCTTCGTAATACTCTTCACTCGTCTTGACAAGATCTGAATATCCCTTCATTGCCACTTCCTCAACAAATGTCACCATACGGGAAGCTTCATCTGCCAGAGCGTTAACCGCTTTAATAACAGCCGTACTCACATCCTGAATCTGCTCTGCAGCAGACGCCGAATCCGCTGCCAGCTTGCCAATCTCATCAGCTACTACTGCAAATCCCCTGCCTGCTTCACCGGCTCTGGCTGCTTCGATGCTTGCGTTCAGCGCCAGCAGATTGGTCTGATCTGTGATATTAATAATATTTGTCGTCAGCTCACCAATTTTCTCTACTGCCTTTGACTGCTCAATTCTGCCATATACACTCTCGGTTATTTCCTGCGTCCGCCGTTTCGCCGCCTCCTGCTCTGCGATCGCATTTGACTGTATTTTCTGTGCGCTTTCCTTAATCTCATCCGATAAAGCGTCACCATCTTTCGACCGGTCATTGATCTGTTCAATAAACTGGAATACTTCATTGACAGACTCATTAATCCGGCTGATGGATGAGGTTGTCTCTTCCATCGTCGCGTTCATTTCTTCCATTGTCGCCGATACTTCTGAAACGCTGGACTGTGTATCTTTCAGATGGGATACGACATTTTCAGAAGACTCATTCAGATGGTTGGAATTATCAGAAATACTGGTCATAATCTGACGCATATACGCAAGCAGTTCATTCACATGCCCTGCAATAGACTCAATCTCATCACCGGTCCGGATCTGTACGGTCTGTGTCAGGTCCCCGTTGCTGTTGACAATATCATAAATTCTGTCATCCACATTCCAGAGATTTTTTGTAATCCGGCTGATGATAATACTGAAAAGGATCACAGCGATCAGAAAGAAAACAACCCCGATCATTCCTACATTCTGCATCGTTTTATTTACTGCTGCCACAATGTTGCCTGCTTCATAATCACATCCAATGGCGCCTACAATTTTCATTTTATTGTTGTACACCGGTACATAGGCAGATATAATTGATGTTTTCTTATTTACTTTTTCTATCTTGTCACTTTTAACTACCTTTCCATCCTCAAATACCGGTTTTAGCAAAGAATAAGGTTCGCTAAATTCGGAACCGATTGCCTGTCTGTTCTCCGCATCCAGATCTACCCCGTAATATACCTTGCCATTTTCTGCGTAAAGCGTATACATAAACCGGATGGACGACCCTTTGATCGTATCCGTCATCGCATTTGTCAGTGCCTTATAAGATGCAGATGTCTCTCCTCCTGGTGCCAGTTTTTCCAACAGATTGCCATTGATTTTATCCTCTGCCAGATTACCGACATAAACAGCCATCTCAGCTCCGGTAGATATCATATCGTTTTCCATCCGCATCTTAAACAAAAAAGCCATACAGCAGCAGATGATCGCCACCATAACTGCCGTTGGCACCAGTACTTTTGACCTTATACTGAGTCTTCTCGTTTTATGACGGTAGCTGCCTGTACTACGCTTCTTCCCGCTTGATTTACTGTTTCCTTTTTCTTTCCGATTGCTGCTCATACCTCTCCCTCCAATTTCCCTAATATACCAAAGATATTTTTATTTTAGCACATTTTCTTTCTTTTGGCTACCTATACAAAAATTTTTTTATTTTTACGCAATTTTTGCATTATATTGCACAATTTTGCGGGCTTTTTACCGCAATCCCTCTTTTCTGCTTTTCCAATCCGGCAGAATCTGTGCCACAAATGCATAAAACGCACCAGAATGATCCGGATGTACAAAATGAGAAAATTCATGCACCACAACATACTCAATACTTTCCAGCGGCTTTTCCAGGAGCAGGCTGTTAAACGTTATTTTCTGACGTCCCGGTACACAGGACCCCCACCTTGAGCGCATTTTACGAATTTTAATCTGCGGATAAGCAATCCCCATTTTTTCAAACACCGGATAATACTGCCTGCTGATGCGCCCGCACAAAAAACCTGCCTGGATTTTCTGCCAGTCATCATATAGCTGCTGTTTATATTCCGTATTGTCCGCATCAGCTGTATACAGATACAGACTGCCGCCTTTCCGAAAGACCGCTTCGCCATACCTGTTTCGGGAAAACTGCGTAATCTCCCCCTGCTGCACCTGCGCAAGCCATACCGGAATCTGACAGCTGTCCGCTTTTTCCACCTGCAGCAAAAGACTGTCACCCAGATAAGGGACCCGTTCTCCCGTAAAAAACTGCCGCTTTTCCCTATTTTGGGACTGTGCCATACTGGCACGCGCCTTTTGAATAAATTCCATTTTGGACTGCACAAAGGCATCAATCTGACTTTTAGAAACACACGGGTGTGCCGAGACAGCAACACTTCCATCTGACTTTACACGCAGATTGATGTTTTTCACATTTTTCCGGATCAGTATGTATGAAAAATCCTGATTTTCTTCCATAATAATATGCTTCTCCTGTTATACCAGCACTCCATCCGGACAGAAATCAAAGTTCACGCAGTCTGTTTCGGGTCCGTACAAAGGCAAAACCTGATGACGGTGTGATATCTGTAATGATGGTTTCTTTTCCAAAGAGCTGTAAGTAAATTATCTGCTTACAGTTTCTAATCATACATCCGGTTTTATGCGAATGTCAACCTGCAGTTGGAGAATCTTTTAGAAACTATTAAGAAATAACTTTTAAATAGAACTTAAGCGGAAAAGCGTCCGGGTTCCCTTCCCATAAACACCGGAAAAACCAGGAAATTTTGCATACAGTCTTCCCAAAAACGGTCAGCTGTGTATAATAAGAACTGACTGCTATGGTCAGCAGTCAGAAAGGACTCACGAAAAATACCATGAATCACAAATTTTTTTCACTCCCGCCGGAACGCCAGCAGGCGATCCTGAATGCCGGATACCATGTATTTTCGCAAAATACATACAAAAAGACTCCCGTCAGCGAAATTGCTGCCATCGCAGGTATCAGTAAGTCTCTGCTGTTTTACTACTTCCGTAACAAACAGGAGCTGTATGTATTCTTATGGAAAAACTGTGTGCAAACAACCATAAAATATATGAATGCTTATGACTGCTACCATCAGACAAATCTGTTTGAAATGCTCCAGCGTGGTATGCAGGCTAAAATCCGCATTATGTATGAATATCCTGATATGGGCAGCTTTGCGATAAAAGCTTTTTACGAAGAAGACGATGCGGTGGCCCCTGCTATTCACCAAATCTATGATAATTTTAAAAACGCGGATGCCAAAGATGCACTGGAAGGTCTTGATCCGGCGCAATTTAAAGAAGGTCTTGACCTTCGTATGATGTACAGGGAAATGTATCTGGCATCCGAAGGGTATCTTTGGGAAATGCTTCGCAAAACTCCGCTGGATGAACAGGGGATTCAGACAATAGAGCAGGATTTTGCAGAAATGATCCAGTTTTGGAAACAGTTATATTTAAAATAAGCAACCTGACAAAAGGAGGTGTCAGAATGAAAATCAGCCACAACACAGCGTCAGTAAATGCGGTCAGCATCCGTCATCTTACCAAATCATACGGAAAATCCCGTGGGATTACCGATATCAGCCTTTCCATACCACAAGGCTCCTTTTTTGGTTTTATCGGCCCAAATGGCGCTGGAAAAAGCACTACGATCCATACGCTTCTGGGACTGCTTCACGCAGACAGCGGCAGCGCGGAGATTTTCGGAAAAAATATTGCAACCACGGGTAAAAGGCAGCTGTTAGCCAATACCGGCTATCTTCCCGCCGAAGCCGTCTTCTATTCCGGCATGCGGGTCAGGGATGTGATAAAGCTGTCCGCCAGTCTGCGTGGGACAGACTGCAGCCGTGGTGCAGAGTCTTTATGCGAGCGGCTCACGCTGGATACTTCCAAAAAAGTGGAACAGCTCTCTTTTGGAAACCGCAAAAAGTTAGGCATCGTATGTGCCCTGCAGAGTGATCCGCAGCTGTGCATCCTGGACGAACCTACCAGCGGACTGGACCCGTTTATGCAGCAGGAATTTTTTGCGATCTTAAAAGAACGGCATGCGCAGGGAACAACCATCTTCCTCTCCTCGCATATCCTGTCCGAAATACAGCGATACTGCACCGAAGCGGCCATTATCCGCGAAGGACGCATCATCGCCTGTGACAACGTCCAGACACTGTCACAGGCCAGCGCAAAACGGATACATGTAAAGACCAGCAACGATGCCGCATATATTAAGAATCTGCAGTTAGACGGCATCCGCGATCTGCTGCTGACCGGAGATGATATCCGTTTTTTATACAACGGCGACATGAATCTGCTGCTGCAGTTTTTTGCAGCACACCCCGTCCATGATCTGACCGTCAGCGAGCCGGATCTGGAAGAAATATTTATGCATTATTATATGGAGGTACCAAAAAATGACAATCATCCGTCATGAACTGCGGCAGGGCAGAATTTCTTTTCTGATCTGGACCTTTTCCATCAGCTTTTTACTAATCGTCTGCATTTGTCTGTTTCCCGAAATGAAAGGTGAGATGGACGGAATCAACGATGTGTTTTCCTCGCTGGGCAGCTTCACCGAAGCGTTTGGTATGGACAAAGTCAGCTTTGGTTCTTTTATCGGTTTTTATGCTGTCGAATGTGGCAATATTCTCGGACTGGGCGGCGCTTTCTTCGCATCCCTGTGCGCAGTATCCATACTCGCAAAAGAAGAAAAGGAACACACTGCAGAATTTCTGCTGACCCATCCAGTCCCACGCACCCATATCGTCACAGGCAAGCTGATTGCCGTGCTGCTGCAGGTTGTACTGCTGAATCTTATCATTTATGCCCTCGCAGCCGCATCCATCGCCCTGATTGGCGAAAGTATTCCGTGGAAAGCGCTGACCCTGCTGCATCTGGCTTATTTCTTCCTGCAGACAGAACTGGCCGGCATCTGCTTTGGCATCTCTGCTTTCCTGCGCAAAGGCAGCACCGGAATCGGCCTCGGCATTGCGATTTTACTGTATTTTTTAAGTCTCATTGCAAATATTACCAGACAGGCGGCATTTTTAAATGATCTGACGCCCTTTGGATATGCGCAGGGACCGGATATCGTTACGAGCCTTTGTCTGGACAGGACACGCATCCTGACCGGAATGCTGTTTGCGGTGGCTGGCATTGCGGCTGGTTATGTCAGATACTGCAAAAAGGATATTTAAATGTTGCACTTGCACTCTCTCCCCATATATGCTATAGTCGATACTGGTTCACAATCAAATTGACAAAACGGAGGTATCCGGATATGTTTCATTTTTTTACGACTCCCACGCAGGATGCAGAAGGCTTTGACGCAGTCACACTGTCGTTTGCCGGATTTGTAGCGGTGGCAGTCATCATCGCAGCCTTAATCATTGCCGCATTGCTGCTGCGTCCAAAGAAAGAACGCTCCAGGGGCATCACAACCAGACAGCTTGTATTTTCCTCTGCCGCGATGGCATTGGGAACAGTCACTTCCATGATTAAATTTGCAGATCTCCCGATGGGCGGTTCCATTACGCTGTTCAGTATGCTGTTTCTTACGCTGATCGGATACTGGTACGGACCCAGAATTGGTATCACAACCGCGGTTGCTTACGGACTTTTGCAGTTCATCCTGCAGCCTGTATTTTATACACTGCCACAAGTCATCATCGATTATCCACTGGCTTTCGGCGCTCTTGGTATTTCCGGATTTTTCAGTAAAAAGAAAAACGGCCTGATGCTGGGATATCTGGCCGCTGTGCTTGGAAGATACTTTTTTGCGTTTTTGTCCGGTATGATCTTTTTTGGTGCATATGCGGCTGATTACCATATGAGTGTGCCGCTTTACTCTCTTGCATATAACGGTATGTACCTGATTCCGGAAGCAGTTCTTACAGTTGCCTTACTGTCACTGGCTCCGGTAAAAAATGCGCTGGTCCGCATGCGTCAGGTTGCGGCAGAACCCGGCAGACGGCAGACGGCAGTCTGAAAACGAAGGGTCGGAAAATGACAGAATCTCATTTTCCGGCCCTTTTGTTTTTCTGGTAAAAATCAATCAGTAAGTCAGATCATGCACATAGCTGATCAGGCTGCTACTATCTCCATTGATTAATATGCCGATGTTCTGATTGTTATAGAACCACCTGCCTGTCTGCTTTTCCGAACCGAGTACCATGAAAAAATCTCCCTGCGCAGTTACCGACGTATCACCCAGCTGAATATAGTCTGTATTTCCTCCATTATTGCGGAAGCATAAAAAGCCGCTCTTTTTCCCGGCATGGATTTCATAAAAGACACTTGCCGCCGGCGCATAACCCAGCATGCTGCACTGATAAGCCGCAGCTTTTTCTCCAAAAAACGATACTTCAATCGCCGGTGTCAGCTCTGGCAGATTATAAGCTGTCGGATCTGGCGAAAACCGCACGATCTGATTGTCTTTAATCAGCCCTCTTTTGGAAAAGCTTTCAAAATAACTCTGCTTATCGTCAATAGTCATATCATAGTCGTAAATAACTTCTCCAAACATGGACGACATATCTTCTTCCGCGTATGCCTGCGCATCTTCTTTTCCGTTGCCCAGCAGGGAATACTGATAGCACAGCGCCGTATACATCCGGTGCTGATAATCCATCATGCTGTTAATCGCAGCTTCTACCGCAGTCTCTCCTTCCACGCCATTACCGGTATTGCCGGAAAGTCCTGCTGCCAGCAGCTTATCTTTCAGCACAGTGATCTCGGACGGCTCTACAAAGCTGTTGTTCTGAATATCACCGCCCTCTACGAGCTGGCCGTAAATATCTGCAATCTCAGAATCTGACATCGTACTCACGGTACGGTCTGACAGATCCAGTACATAATGACTGATTCCTTCCTGCGCATCCTTTTGCGCTTCCTCTTCTGTCTGTCCTACTACCGTAAAATAATAAGAATACAGCTGCATTTTCAAATCTGCCTGATTTTTGGCATAAGCGATCACCATGTTACGCCGGATGTCTCCGTTGCTGTCGCCGCTGTTGTTCAGTTTAAAGAGCCGTGGCGCAAATACACTGAATACTACCACGCAGGCTACAATTACGACTCCGATCGCAAAATTACGCGGTGTAAAAATCTGTAATTTCTCTTTTTCTGAATTGTATTGTCCTGCACTGTCTGCGTAGCCGGATAGTTCTTTCTGCCGGCGTTCTTTTCTGGATTTTCTTTCTTTCTTTTCTTTCCGCTCCCTTCTTCCCGGCTTTTCTGTTTTTACATCTCCGGCAGACAGGTCTGCGTTTCTGCCGGATAATGATGCCTGACTGGCTATACCAGCTGTTTTTTCAAGCTTTACTACAAATTTTCTGCCGTAAGGAGACCGGAAAGTTTCCGGATGCGCCTTAATGGACGCAAGTATTTTTCTGGCCTGCTGCGGATCTTCCACGTTGTACTTATCCACAAGGCCTTTGATTCTTTTCAGATCCGCAGCAGCCTCCCGGTATTCCTGCTCTGTCTCAAATTCCAGATCACCTAATTTATACTTCTGTGCCATAGTTTAATCCATTCCCTCCATATAAATACCACTGGTTTTTTCCTTTCTTTTTTGCTTTATTTAAAGCATCGTCTGCATGCTCTAAAAGCTCCATAAACGAATCCTGTCTGTTTCCGGTCCCTGTAACCGCGATTCCTGCCGAAAATTCCAGTTCCATTTCATTCTGGATCGTCAGATGTATGGTCCGCAGCAGCTCGCTGCATTTACGCCCGATAAATTCCAGCGATGGCACGTCAGGAACAAACACGATAAATTCATCCCCACCGTAGCGGGCCAGAATATCACTCTTACGAAAACAACTGCGCAGCTGGTCCGCAAAGTCCTGTATTCCCTGATCTCCTGCTTCCTGTCCATAGCATGCATTGACCTGATTAAAATTATCTATATCAATCAGCAGCAATGCCTGAAGACCTTCCTGTTGCTGCAGGGCGTCATGTATCATTTGTCCCGCCGTGTTGTGGTTATACAATCCCGTCAGGTAATCATGCCCCTTATGTGCATCGGATTCTTCTGCACCCTGCAGGACCTCTCCTACACGCTTCTGTGACTCCAGCACATTACAGACTCTGCGGATTACAACCTCCGGTATAAATGGTTTTACGACATAGTCATTTGCTCCCATAGACAGCGCATTGATCTGCTGCTGTCTGGAATCATCCGCAGTAATAATAATAACCGGAATATGCGCAATCGTAAGATCCTCCTTTTTACGCCGCAAAAACTCTCTGCCATCCATCACCGGCATCATCACATCCAGTAAGATCAGATCGATCTGCGTGCTGTTTTTTCTCACAATATCCAAAGCTTCCTTACCGTCTGCCGCTTCTAAAATATTGTATTCACTTTCAAACATCAGCCGCAGGATCTGACGGTTCATACTCATGTCATCCACGATCAGAATCGTCTCTACTTTACTTTCCGAAGAAAGAATCGCTTTGCGGTATCTGCGCAGCTCCCGTTCAATTTCCTTCTGATCTGTAATATCCGCCATCGTTGCAAAGATCACATTCCGCTTCCCGACAGAGCTGACATACTTAAGACTCATCTTGATCCATTTTTCCGGATTTTTGCCATTCGTATAGCTAAATTCACATCTGGCCACCCGTTTCGAATCAGCCACAGCCTCAAACGCGGCAAACACCGCCCTGCGGCACGACTCATCCACTGCATTCTGAATACCATTTCCCACCTGATCCAGATCCTGATATCCAAACAGATCATAATAAGCATTATTGACGCGTATGGTGTCTATCACCTCTTCGACCGGTATATACTCAAAGATTGCAACCGCCTGCAGCATATTGCTGAATAAAAGCTCCATCTGCGAAGACGCATCCCACAGCTGGTCTTTCTGATCGTGTCTGTGGTCTTCCTCTTCTTTGTGAAAGGCAAGGCTGCCAAACGCCAGCTGCTCATATTCGCTGACCGGCATTGGCTTTGCAAAATAATACCCCTGTACAAATTCACAGCCAATACTCCGCAAAAAAGCTACCTGTGACTCCTTTTCCACACCCTCAGCAATCACAGGCATATCCAGCCATTTAGCCATACGCACAACGGATGCCAGAATATTTTCCCCGCGTCCCGGCACATCCGAATCCGATAAAAATTTCATATCGATTTTTAATATATCGACTACAATATCTTTTAATGTATTTAACGACGAATACCCGCTGCCAAAATCGTCCATCAGAATACAGAATCCATACTCCTGAAGTCTGGACATTGTCTTTTTAATCCTTTCCGGATTGCTCGTATAAGCGCTTTCTGTCAGCTCCAGCTGCAGCAGGCGGGGCTCGATCTGATATTTCTGTACAAGGTCCCGGATCTTTTCTGCCAGATTCTGATGATACAGGCTGACTCTGGATATATTGACCGAGACCGGATACGGCTCCCTGCCCTCGTCCAGCCATCTGCGGATCATTTGGCACGTATGTTCCCATACATAATCATCCAGCTTCACGATAAATCCATTGCGCTCAAATACCGGAATAAAGTCGCCCGGAGGTACCATTCCGCTTCCAGGCACCTGCCAGCGCACAAGCACCTCGCCGCCATCAATCTTATTCGTATGCAGATCGTATTTGGGCTGGATATACAGTACAAACTGTTCCTGCACCAGCGCGTTTTTCATGGTATTTATAATCTTCTGCTCTTTGATCATCCGGTCGCTCATAGAAGCATCATAAAAAGAATAATTTTGTATGTAACTGCCTTTGCACTGCTTCGCGGCAAGGTTGGCATTGTCACTGATCATATTTATCTGCTGTCGCGGATCCTCTGCCACGCAGATGCCAAATACCGGTATGAGGACATGCTCAATCTGATACAGGTTAATCTCCTGCCGGATCCTCTCAATCACCTGCACCACCGACGGTTGCCCCTGATACGGCATGCAAAAACAGAATACATCTGCCCGGTATCTTCCATAAGTAAAATGTTCATATTCCTCCGCCAGCTCCTCCAGCAGTTCCGCTATATACTGCAACAGCCGGTCCGCCTCGTCCATACCATAAAACTGATTGACCAGATGAAACTGATAAATATCAAAATGCACAAACGCAAAGGTCTCCTCCGGATAACGGCGCAGCATCTCTTTTGTCCTGTGCAGAAACATCCGCTTATTATAAATACCCGTCAGTTCGTCGTATTCGCCGGCATACTTCAGCCGGCTGTATGCACGCAGCTGTTTCTGTTCTATGACATTTTTCACCCGGAAACGGACAACAGACGCGTCATAAGGTCTCCGGACAAAATCCCAGCTCCCCATTTTCAGGCTCTCCGCTTCACCCTGCATATCATCCGCGTCTGCCGCCGCAATGACCGGTATCCTGCTGATTTGCGCATCTTCCTGCCACAGCTTTAAGATTCCGTATCCATCCATCTGACCAGATACTGACAGATCCAGGATCACTGCCGCGGTCTGATCCCGATACCGCTCCAGCAGCTCCATCATCTTTTCCCTGCAATCTGCCTCATGCAGCTCATATTCATTTTTTAAGATCTGTGTTAAAGTACGCCGGTTGATTTCCTGACTATCCACGATCAGTACGATATTTTTGGTCATATAAAATCCCCTTATCCTGTATGCGTTCCTTATTACATAAGGGCATTTTATCATATAATCCGGCATAATTCAATTTAATTTGAAAGAAGAACCGCATAAATAGTAAGCGCATGTCCTTTTGACTTTTTATTTCTTACTATACGTACAGTATGTGTTTTCTTTGTGCTGGAGGAATAACACGGCACCGAGCCCGGCTTATTATGTCTGCCGCCGGAATTATCCGCGTCGATGGACGCCGTTTTCTTTCCATCCACATAGACGTCAAACTGCCCGCCCCGCCCATTGATCTGCTGCGCAAACACCAGTCCGATATTTCTGGCTGTCACCGTAAAAGTCAGCCCTCCGTCTCCGCTGGCAGACGTCAGATTATTTTTAAAAACACTGCTCTTACTGCTTTCTTCGAAGGTTCCCATGTTCTGTATTTTAATATCTTTACAGGTCAATACCCTGGCAGATGTATATTTCCGGGACGTTACATACGATTGTGGTTCTTTTTTATAAGCAGCCTGTCCAAGCGCCATCTGCTGAATCCGGTCCAGATACCGTACCAGTATCTCACCTGCCACTGCATACCCAAGCGCAGACGGATGAATCGCATCGCCGGACAGCTCTTCCATCGTATAAATGCCCTGATTAATCATATCCTTCATCACATTCCCATAACTGAGCATCGGCAGACGGTAATGCAGCCCGATCTGAGACTGCTGCAGCTGACAGCTCCAGCCGTTGAGCTTTGCCATAAACAGCAGCATCACTGCCGGTTTGGAAGACGCGGCCATAATTTTGCGGATCAGATTTTCATACGCCTGCTTATGATAAGCCGTTTTTTTATCATTCACCGCAAATTCCACTATGACAAGATCGGGCTGTTTATCCAGCACATCCTTTTGTACGCGGTGCACGCCAAGATAGGAATCCGTTGCACTGATTCCAGCGTTTACAAAACGCAGATCCGCTCTTGGGAAGGTCTTGTACCACCAGTTGGTAAAATAATCTACATAAGTTAACTTTTTGTTCATACTTTCATCCCGCGTTCCTTTAGACATTGTACCTTTCGTAATTGAGCCTCCGATGAAAGCAATCGTGACTTTCTGTCCGCTTTCCGCTTTGCGCATCACATTGAACAAGGGCGCTTCATTTAAGCCGCTCCACGGACAGGCCAGCTGCATCTGGCGTTCCGTCACATAACCAGCCGGCAGATTGTTCCCTTTAATCCCACCTGTACCTCTTGCATAAGCTGTCACAGGAATGTCCGCCAGCGGCTGCAGAATGGCTGTGCACAGCAGCATAAAGACGCACAACCGCAGCAAAGCGCTTCTGGCTTTTGTGTTTTTTTTCTGATTCATGAACCATACCTTCTTTTGATGTTTGATTTTTTCTTATTTTAACATATTTTGAGGCAGAATTGCCATATAAACCATAAATTTCCTTGTGAATCCGCGTATAGGGCTGCGGACAATGCAACAATTTACATAAAAGTGTTACATTCTGGCTATGCGGACGCTGGATGAGGGAACCGGCCCTGTTTCATTGTTCCGGTTTCCAGAATGTA
>CANTHI010000046.1 GCA_947653505.1 uncultured Eubacterium sp. | reverse complement strand
CAGGACGTATCACAGCTGTCGATGGAAACAAATACACCTGGAAATACTCTTTTGCGAACTTTGATATTCGCACCCTTAGCACTCTCTACCATCAGACGCAGCTTCTTTAAATCTTCCTCGTCGGCTGCTTTGCGTGCCAGATCGCGCACACGGATCCGCACCAGCTGTACCCGCCTTGGATCATCTTTGCACGACTGTCCTGTTTTTTCTTCATATTCCTGAAACTTCTGCAGAATCGTTTCAGCCTTGTTAATATTCGCTTCTGCCGCCTTGATACTGTTTCGCAGTTCTTCCATTTTCATACGTACTTCGCCGCCGTTGCCGACAAGCACATGGGTCCGGATTTCTGCGTTGTTGCCGATACTATTTGCCTCAATGCCGCTGACCGCATGGACACTTCCGCCCACGATACAGCCTTTTTTGCTCATAACAAATGCGCTGCCTTCACAATAGACATTACTGTTAAGGAAAATATCTGCCGTAATATCCCCTTTGCTGCGGACTGTCGCAAACTCAAAAAACTTTGCCGAAACCTTGCCCTTTGCGTCAATGACGCTCTTGCCATTACCGAGCACACCGCCAGCCACGACAATATCTTTATTTGCGAAAATACTGGCCCCCTGTACGACACCGTCTATTGTCACCGTACCTGTCGCCCGGATTTCTATATCATCGACACTGCCATGTATAATGACATCTCCACGAAATTCAATATTACCCATATTGGAATCTACATCACCGGACACCTCATAAACCGGGAGAATATTGATCTTATCGTTAATCTTATCAATCTTTCCGGTAATCGAAGCGATATAAGTAACACCATCTTCCTTACACTCAAATCCACGGCCTCGCAGAGGCGGGAGCTCTCTTCCTGGCTTCGCGCGGATTGGTGCATCTTTGACTGTATATCCGTCAACTCCCTGGACAGCCGGATGATATTTTGCGATCACCTGTCCTTCTGTCACCATCTCAAAAAGCTTGATCGCATAGCTGACGGAACCGTCCTCGTTAATTCTTGGCTTCCCGTCCAGCTGGCTCTGAAACATATATTCAAAATACCCATCTTTTCCATCCTGTGGAGCCTTGCCCGCTGCAACTGCAACAGAACGGTCATAAATTCTGCTCCGGATCATATTGAGAACCGCTTCCCTGTCAATTCCCTGTCTGACTCCTCCGGCAGAGAGCGCCGCCTCAACGTCTTCTAAACTATACTTGACCCCAGCCGCTGGTTCCGGCAGACGCAGATACGCCGTCATACCATCAGGACTATAACTGATTGCTGTTCTATCAAGCTGTAGTGTCTGCATGACCTTACCACCCTTCACTCTTAATTCATCCACCATATGCAATACATGGTATATTTCTATTAATTTTACCATTAATTGAGACAAACTTCAACAAATATTCTGCGAAAAAAAAGAATGAAAGCAATTTTTCTTGTTTCTGAAGGTCATTTACTTCATCTGGGACAGACGCTTTTCCACTTCAGCCATCATTTTCTCATATTCAGCCAGCTTTTTTTTCTCTTCGTCGATTTTTGCCTGCGGTGCTTTGCTTAAAAACTTCTGATTATTTAACATCCCATGCGATCGCGCCAGCTCTTTCTCCAGTCTGGCTTTATCCTTTGTCAGACGCTCCTTTTCTTTTTCCTTATCTACCAGTTCTTCCAGCGGAAGATATACCGTCGCTCCTGGAATAACTGCCGATACCGCATCTTCGCCAATTCCTGTCCGGTCTGCCTGGATACAGATTTCATTTGCATACGTAAAGCTGCGGTATGCCTCTTTTGCATGTTCAAAGATCTCCCTGATGTCTGTGGACTCTGATACGAGATACAGTCTGGACTTTCTGCTGTTTGGCACGTCCATATCCTTGCGGATCGCACGGACTGCCTTTACAAGATCTTTGACATGCTCCATCATCTTCTCTTCTGCGTCAAAATGACGTTTTTCTTCGTATTCCGGCCATTTTGCAAGCATCAGCGACTCTTCCTGCGGATGCAGCGTACAGAAAATCTCTTCGGTAATAAACGGCATAAACGGATGCAGCAGCTTTAACGCTTCGGTCAGTACCATGCGAAGCGTCCACAATGCGGCATTCGCAGATGCCGGCATCGAGTCATACTGATAAGTACGCAGCTTTGCGATTTCAATATACCAGTCACAAAATTCATCCCATATAAAATCATACACCTTCTGAACCGCTATGCCAAGTTCAAATTTATCCATATTTTCTGTCATATCTCTGGCAAGCGTATTTAATTTGGAAATGATCCATCTGTCCGCCGGCTCAAAATCATCCGCAGATGGCTGTGTCACCTCCCGCCCGTCCAGATTCATCATGATAAAACGCGAAGCATTCCATACTTTATTTGCAAAATTTCTGGACGCCTCTACACGTTCCCAGTAAAACCGCATATCATTGCCCGGCGCATTTCCGGTTATCAGTGTGAGCCGCAGCGCATCCGCGCCATATTTATCGATTACTTCCAGCGGATCGATCCCGTTGCCCAACGATTTACTCATCTTGCGTCCCTGGGAATCCCGTATCAGTCCGTGAATCAGTACGGTATGGAACGGACATTTTCCAGTCTGCTCATAGCCTGAAAATACCATCCGGATAACCCAGAAGAAAATAATATCATATCCGGTCACAAGAACATCCGTCGGATAAAAATAATCCATCTCTTTTGTCTTATGGGGCCATCCTAACGTGGAAAACGGCCACAACGCGGATGAGAACCACGTATCCAGCGTATCCGGATCCTGCTCCATGCCTTCATGTCCGCATTTTGGGCATACATGAGGCGCTTCCTGCGACTTTGCTACTACCATCTCCCCGCACTGCGGGCAGTAATAAGCCGGAATGCGGTGTCCCCACCACAGCTGCCTGGAAATACACCAGTCACGGATCCCTTCCAGCCAGTGCAGATAAATCTTGTCAAAACGCTCCGGCACAAATTTCAGATCTCCATTGCGGACCGCCTGTATCGCAGGCTTTGCCATCTCTTCCATCGCCACAAACCACTGCTGCTTCGCCATCGGCTCTACCGTCGTCTTGCAGCGGTCATGGGTACCTACAGCATGTTCATGATCTTTCACACCTGCCAGAAGACCTGCCTCGTCCAGATCCTTTACGAGCGCCTCCCGGCACGCATAACGGTCCATTCCAGCATATTTTCCGGCATATTCATTCATCGTGGCATCATCGTTCATAACGGTCACAAGCTCTAAGTGGTGCCGCCTGCCAACTTCAAAGTCATTCGGATCATGCGCCGGCGTGATTTTTACACATCCGGTTCCAAATTCCATATCCACATATTCATCCGCGATCACCGGAATCTTCCTATTTATAACTGGCAGAATCAGTGTCTTTCCGATCAGATCCTGATACCGTTCATCTTCCGGATTGACCGCTACAGCCGTATCTCCAAACATCGTCTCCGGACGCGTCGTCGCAATCTCTACAAATCTGCCTTCTTCACCATCTACCGGATACCGGATATGCCAGAAATGTCCCTTCTGGTCCACATGCTCTACCTCGGCATCTGAAATCGACGTCTTACATACCGGACACCAGTTGATAATACGGTTGCCTTTATAAATATAACCTTTCTGATATAAACGGACAAAGACCTCTTCCACTGCCTCCGAGCAGCCCTCATCCATCGTAAACCGTTCTCTGTCCCAGTCAGCGGCAGAACCCATCTTTTTTAACTGTCTGATAATCCGTCCGCCATATTCGTCCTTCCATTCCCATGCCTTTTCGAGAAATCCTTCCCTGCCCAGTTCATTTTTATCTATTCCCTGTTCTTTCAGCGACTGGATCACACGTACCTCTGTGGCAATCGCCGCATGATCTGTTCCCGGCTGCCAGAGTGTGTTATACCCCTGCATCTTTTTATAACGGATCAGTATATCCTGCATCGTATTATCCAGCGCATGGCCCATATGCAGCTGTCCGGTAACATTCGGCGGCGGCATTACGATCGTAAAAGGCTTTTTGCTGCGATCCACTTCAGCATGAAAATAACCGTTTTCCTCCCATTTTTTATAAATCCGTTCTTCCAGCCCGGCTGGCTGGTATGTTTTTGCCAGTTCTTCTGCCATAAACAACCTTCCTTTCTGTTATGTGACGCGTTTGAGAAAATTTCCTCTGCATGGGTCTGTGCATAAAAAAAGCCCCTTTAGCATCTGCTATAAAGGGCGAATGAGCGCGGTACCACCTTTTCTTATACAGGCACAGCACTCTGGAAATGCCTGCTATCTCCTGGTCCTGTAACGGGGACGGGGCGGGACGGCTTACTGCGTGCTGTGACTTTTACATGTTCAGCTGTCCGGTTCAAAAGCTACCTTCCATCATGCGTGTTCAAAGCTGCTTTTCAGCCGGCGGGCAGCTCTCTCTGGTGGGCGTCATGATGTACTCCTCTTTCTCATTACCTGTTGCTGTATGAAATCTTTCATTATCATAATATAGTTTTTGGGGAATTGTCAAGAAGTTTTGTGAGAAAATATTTTGCGGTAATAATTTTAGAAGATGCCGCCGGACCATGATCGACGATGCGATTAATATCTGCGGCCTGAAGCATTATGTCATGGACCAGGCCAGGGCCAGTGAAGTGCCGGTTCCTGCATGTGCCGCACCTACCGGAAAACAGGTAGCGATTATTGGCGGCGGGCCTGCCGGACTTACGACAGCTTATGGCATCGTATTTACACTCTTTTTCGTGACGTAAATTCAAATTCATTCTTTTTTCCTCCTAATACTACAGTAATTCAGCCATGCGGGCCAATGCCATGCCGCAGGGCTGAATTGTCTCTGGTTTTCGATTATGCAATATCGCTTTTTATTGATTGCATCCTTATACTTTTTACTAATTGTACAGCTTCCGCGGTCAGCTCATGTATTTTTTCAAAATCCCCCGCCTTTACCAAATCGCTTTTGACCATCCAGCTTCCCCCGCAGCAGACAATCTTATCACAGCTTAAATAATCTTTTAAATTCCTGGCATTTACCCCGCCGGTAGGCATAAACTTCACATCCGTATAAGGCGCCGCAAGTGCCTTAATCGTATCCACCCCTCCAAACTTTTCCGCCGGAAAGAATTTTACGATAGAAAGCCCCCGCTTGACAGCCTGTGCTACTTCTGACGGTGTAATGCATCCCGGAAATACAGGAATCTCATTCTTAATACAGTAATCCACAATCTCTGCGTCAAATCCCGGGCTTACAATAAACTTCGCCCCAGTGTTTATGGCCCTGTCTACCTGGCCGGTTGTAAGAACCGTTCCAGCACCTACCAGCATATCCGGATATTCCTTTGCCATAATCCGGATGGACTCTTCAGCCGCATCTGTACGGAACGTTACTTCCGCACAAGGCAGTCCCCCTTTCACCAATGCCTCCGCTAATGGTTTTGCATCTTTTGCATCTTCTAAAACAACTACAGGAACTACGCCAAATTCGGCGATTTTTTTATTTAATATTCCCATGTCTTCCTCCTTACTGCCGAAGCTACTGATACATCCGTCTTGCAATAAGGAATCAGCGTTGCCTGGAACGCATGGTAAAGATCAGATTTACCCGGCCATACGCTTCCAGTCACTTCCCCTTTTTCATTCATCTGATGAAACCAGGAACCATTCACGTGATCCAACACCTGCGTGTCCAGATATTCCATATACTGTTCATAATTGGACGCATATCTTTCATTTCCCGTAGCACGGTACAGGACTGCTGATGTGTTAATGGCCTCTGCGAGAGTCCAGTGCATCCTGTCATGTATTACCGGCTTACCCTTCCAATCCGTTGTATAAACAATTCCTGGCGCGCCGCCCACATTCCATGCATCCTTAACTGCTCTTTGGTATAGGTTTTCTGCCACCTCCAGATAAGACTTCTTTGCCTGTTCATCCCCCTTGTATACTGAAAATGCCCACTGGGTAATCAGCCGCCCCCACTCAATTCCATGCCCTGGTGTTGCCCCGTAAGGCTTGAAAGGATCTGCCTGGTACTCTCTGTTAAATTCCAGCACTGGCTTCCATTCCTTTGTAAAATGCTCCGGGATACGCCATTCATTATCCGCTGCCCAGGAAATTACATGGTCTATGATACGCCCTGCCCTGTTCCGGTACATCTCCTTTCCAGCTGCATCTGCAACAGCCAGAAATGCCTCTACTGTATGCATGTTGGCATTTAATCCCCGGTAATCATCCAATACGGAAAATGCTGTATCCCATGTGTCAACAGCAAGCCCTTCCTTCTCATTCCAGAATCGGAGATTGAAGATTTCTAATGCCTCCTCAAGGAGCTCCAAAGCCCCATTGATTCCTGCCAAAAGTGCCGAAGAAGCTGCCAGAATTACAAAGGCATGCCCGTAACACTGCTTATCAGGAAGCGCTTTTCCCTCTGCTGTAATACCCGGATACCACCCTCCGTTCGTCTGGTCATGAAGCTCGCCTCTAAGCCCCTTAAGTGCCGCGTCCACCAGTTCTTTGCTGCCCGCATGTCCCAGAAATGTCCCAATGCTGTACACATGCGCCATACGGCAAGTGATCCACGTCTCCCTTTTACGGTCTGTCCATGGCGTTCCGTCATCTCCAAGGTAATAGGAGCTTCCCGCCGGTGAAGGAAACCGGTGCCCAAAGGCAAGAAGATTTTCTCTAATTTCTTTTAAAAATATCTTGTTTTCCTTCTTATCAATCATATATTTACTGATTTTTTTTTGCATAATACCTTCCTCCTTACATCCCTTTCCTAATACTTCACAAATACTGCCGTACGGGGAAGGAGCTGCAAATCATCCACCGGATACTGGTACAGCTTCTCTCCTTTCTGGCACACGGTATATGGATAGGACGTATGGTTGATTATGATCTCCCCATTCTCAAAACACGCCTTCTCAATCCTTTTGCACAAAGTTGTGTTAATCCCAGCCGCATCCTTCAATATATCCGCAAATATATTTTCTTTCATCAGTTCCAATGGATACAGCTCATGATTCTTCTGTTCGATTGGCACATGAGGTACTGCCTTAGTGTTATAAGCAGCTCCATAACTGAACCCAAATCCATACTGATACCCTTTTCCCGTCCGATACCTCGTCACGCAGGGCGCCCCATCCGATAAATATGCGGCAACCATCTCCTCTGAGCTGCACGGATAGCTGCAGAACTCCCGGCTTTTCACCATTCCGGCCTCATGATAATAGATTGCGTCTGCCTCATGGAAACCTGCCTCTATCCCAAAGCAGTTTCTGGCCAATGTACAGTTCGGCCCATACAGCACGATCCCCCCTCGTTCACACCATGCCCGAAGTTCTGTCTCAAATTGTGGATCTGGGTTCATCCCATAACAGTCATTATCCGGAATGATCAGTATACGATAACGGTCAAGCAGGTG
This sequence comes from uncultured Eubacterium sp., assembly GCA_947653505.1. The sequence continues at coordinate 5,098 of CANTHI010000046.1, read as the reverse complement.
ATCCCAGCACAGGTTCTCACTGTCTGTCACATCCGCCTCCAGCCCCAGATCCCGGCATGCCTGATACCATCCTAGCAGATCCAGCCGCCGCACTTTATTGCCCTCTGTATGCATGGTTTCATAAGCCGCCATCGCCGATGGAAAAAGGATTGCAATGTCCGTCTGCTTTTTCTTTCCAAGCTCAGGGATTACCAGCTTAGCCCACTCATTCGCCCGGCTTAAGGAAGTATGGAAACACTCCTCCATCCGGTGGAGTACTCCGCCGTCATCCAGGCCGCACATCCCGTAAGCCGTATATCCCGACGCGCCGCCTGCTACAATAGAAGCCACCGTCTCGCAGGGTGTAAGCACCGCATAAATATCGTTATACAGATACCGTCCCCAGTAGATTCCTCCCACAAATTCCCTGCCACGGTTCATACTGCGCATCATGCTGTGGTGACACGCCGTCACGTATACTTCCGCGTCCCCGTCAGGCGTAACCGGCACGGAGATAAAGTGGGCGCAGTCCACATACCGGGAAAGCCGATAGATATCGATTCCCCTTGCCGCCGTATCCCACAGGTCAGCAAATCCCACGCCTGCAAGCATGGCTCCGTCCACGTTCAGGAAATATCCCCACTGTGCCATATCCGGGCACAGATATAACTCCGGATCGATCTTATGCAGCCTCTTCTCCATATCTTCAAAATAAAGACACAGCTCGTCACACTGCCATTTTCGGTTATCCATCAGCATCCTTGCCCTTGGAGTCCGGTTCTTAACATCTTCTTCTGAAAAAGCCAGCCTGCTCCTGTCTGTCTCACCCTCCGGCGCATGCTTCTGGTCTCTATCCTTCTGGTCTCTATCCTTCTGATCTATATATCTGCACCCGAACCAGTAGTCCTCCTTCTCCAGAGACTCAAAGCTTTCCTTCTGTACACCATAAGCCTGATTGAAGAGCCGGATGTCACCCTGGTATTCATTCGAAAGCCAGCGGAGATACCGGCTCTTTCCCTCTTCGTCAAAACTTGGGGCAACGATCGGATCCCACATACTGCAGATGGGCTTCCTCTCCCGCCCCTCATGCAGAACCGTCACGTAATTTTCCCCGTAGGATTCCATCAGCCCTGCAACATGGGCTTCCATGGAATCCTTCGCTTTATCCGACCAGTAACGGTACCATTTCCCGTCCTTCCCGTCCTTGTCAGTCACTGACTCTCCGTAAATCGGAGGGCTGAACCGGATATTGGGATAGAGATTATCCCCGTTGAGATAAAGCGCCAGGAACTCATGGGACATGCCTGCGGCTCTAAGCTCCTGCTGCATATATTCCTGCATCGCCACGTACTGGCTGGCCCTGCCTGTCTCATACCGCTCCTTAAAATCCTCCCACGCCTTGGAATCCAGCATAACGCTGTTAAAACCCAGCCGTTTTAGAAGGGAAATACTTTCCTTCACAAACTGGCGGTCATCAAATGCAGGCCGGTAGAAATTCCCAAACCAGATATTGATATATGGTTCTTTTGTTCTTTTATCAGTCAGCATAATTTCTCCTTTCAGAATCTTCTTCTAAGAGTCCCGTATTATAAGTAAACCAGTCAAAGTCCGCATACTTTCCGCTCCCGGTCAGATCCTGGCAGCAGATCCCGGTCATCGCTCCTGTAAACCAGCCTTCGTCACACGCTTCGTCAGAGAGGACACTCGCGTCAAATACAGGTCCTATCTTACGGTACTCCTCTTTTCCGACACCATAACAGAACTGAAGCTTGTCATAGCTTACCCGCACTTTCAGATAGACCGGCGCGCCTTCTTTGACAGGAAGATAACCTGCGGGATATGCATAGACCTTGTTCTCCGCGGTGAGGATACTGATACATTTTCCCATATCTTCATCATATGTTACATGCAGGTAAAAATAATTATCCGTATCATACATGCAGATCAAACCGGCCATCTGCTTAAATACCTCCGGCTCAAACTCCAGCTTCGTATCTGCCTCAAAGACAAACTCCGTCCACCGTCTGGCGATCAGAGTCTGGCCAAACTTCGAAGACAACCCTTCCCGTCCGTACATCCTCAGATATCCCGGTCTTTCTGTCAGTGAGAGGAAATGCTCTGTCATAGGCACGCGCAGGGACTGGTATTCAAGGTCTAACTCTTCTAAGTCAAAGTCGTCCCGGTTCTTCCCTGCCACGGCCGTCTGCCCAGACTCATCTTTCGCCAGCCTGTCCAATGGTCCCGCCGCCATTTCCGCCTGCTCTGTCAGCCTGTCCGGCAGCTTCGTCACCGCATCCGGCAGCTTACTGCCATTCGCCAGCCTGAGCCATCCGTCCTTTGTCCACTCCATCTTCTGGACCGCCGTCTCCCTGCCCAGCGTATATCTGCGTTCTCCGGCAAAGCGTCTGGCATCCGGAGGGTTTCGGTTCTCAAGAGGCCTTCCGCATAGATGGACGGCGTACCATTCGCCCTCTGGCGTCTCCACCAGGTCGCAGTGCCCTGATTTCTGCAGCGGGAAATCCGGGTTATTCCGGGCGGTCATGATAGAATTTTCCTCATTCCACTCGTAGGGCCCCCAGATATCCCCCGACCGCAGGATGGACTGTCCATGGCCTTCTCCTGTGCCTGTGTCCGCACAGAACAGATAATAATATCCGTTCCTTTTCAGAATATGCGGTCCCTCCAGATAGACTCTGTCTCCCGTATAGATATCCCGCACAGGCCCCGTCATTGTGCGTTTTACCGGGTCATATTCCTGCAGAATGATCCGTCCCTTATATTTCTTCGGTATCCGGTGGTCCGTCACCATGCTGACCATATACTTCCTTCCGTCGTCATCATGGAATAAAGACGGGTCGAATCCAAAATTATTAAGCGCCACCGGCTCGGACCATTGGCCGTGTATATCCTTCGTCGTGACCAGGTAATTGGCCGTATCATACATATTACAATAGAAGGAACGCACAACCGTATATACCAGATAAAAGATTCCTTCTCCATCTCCTCCGTTTTCATCATAAGTAAGGCAAGGGGCCCAGACGCCCTGGGACGCCCCTGCTCCCCTTAAATCCAGCTGCGACGTCCTGTCCAGCGGATATTCAATAAGCTCCCAGTGTTTCAAATCCTTTGAGTGGTGAATCCTGATTCCCGGCCACCATTCAAAGGTTGAATTCGCGATATAATAATCTTCCCCGGTCCGTATAATCGACGGATCCGGATGAAATCCTCTCAAAATAGGATTCCTGACTTCCATAGCATTCCCTCCTGCATTTCTCTTTCCAGCAGTCCATTCTAATTGCATGTTACAGTTTTTACATTTCGCAGCTTCTCCTCCTTTCTTCCCTGCGAATACTTCAGGAAGACTTCTCTTCACTTTCATATACCTCGTTTTGCTTCCTTAAAGTATTTTCTATACAGCTATTTTAGCAGACCCAGTTTTTTTTTCCTATTACGTTTTTTGATTCTGATAATATTCGAACCATTCGTATGCCGCGCAAAGGCTTATGCTGGTATCTGAAATCTAACACCCGCCCCTTTCATTAAATTTCAGCATTTCCCATACTCCTTTCTCCTGTTACACTTTGTCTATGTACATTCTGCGCAGATGCATACATAAAAGAAACAAAATTAAGAAAGAAATCTATTAACTGCTGCAGCAAAGTATATAGCTGCGGTCAAAAACAACAGGAGAGGTATGAAGATGAGAAAAGGGAATGAACATGCATCCGGAAGCGTCAGACCAGGATTATTTTACAATCTGCGTTATGACTTAAAAAAGAATAAGCTGCTGCTGCTTTTATGCCTGCCGGCAGTTCTATGGTTTTTATTATTTGCCTATGCACCGTTAGTCGGGCTGCTGATCGCGTTTGAGAAATATACGCCTTCCAAAGGGATTTTTAAAAGCCAGTTCGTAGGGCTGCTGAATTTTAAATTTTTCTTTGGCTCGCCGGATTTTATCCGTGTCACGTTTAACACCCTGTTTTTGAATGCTCTGTTCATCATCGCGACAATGTTTTTTTCGATACTGATCGCGATTGCCCTGTCAGAGATCAAAGTTAAATGGTTTAAAAAAGTATCCCAGTCTGTCGTAATCCTGCCATATTTTATTTCATGGACAGTTGTCGCACTGCTTTCAGAGGCGCTGCTTAAGACAGAGGGAGGCTTTATAAACAATATTGTTATGTTTTTCGGCGGGGAGCCAGTGAAATTTTTACAGACAGCATCCATATGGCCGGCGCTTTTAACGGTGCTGCGGGTATGGCAGGGAGCCGGGTATGGCTCGATCGTCTACCTGGCCACGATCACGGGCATGGATCAGGAGATTTTTGAGGCGGCAAAAGTAGACGGCGCTTCCAGGCTGCAGTGTATCCGCTTTCTGACGGTGCCGCTTTTAAGAGGTACTGCAGTTATGCTGTTTATCATGTCGGTAGGTAAGATTTTTAACGGAGATTTCGGCATGATCTATGCGCTGGTCGGAACGAATACCGTGCTTTACCCGACAACAGATGTCATTGATACCTATGTTTACAGGCAGTTAGTCGAATCCTCAAATATGGGCATGTCCTCTGCAGTCGGGCTGTATCAGTCCGTGATGGGATTTATTATGGTAGTCATTACAAATAAGATTACCAAAAAACTGGATGCGGAATCGGCGTTATTCTAAAAAGTAAAAGAAAGGATAATCTGGATATGAATAAAAATAAAATCAAAGTCTCAAAAGCAGACCGCGCTGTGAACCTGTTTTTCTATCTGTTTATTACGTTATTTTCCGTGCTGTGCCTCATACCGTTTCTGCTGGTAATTTCGGCGTCTTTTACAGACGAGGTAACGCTCATACGCGAAGGCTACCATATCATACCGAAACAGTTTTCGGTCAATGCCTATAAGCTGTTATCACAGGCAAATGATATTTTACAGGCATATAAGGTAACTATTTTTATTACAGCAGCCGGCACGGTGTTCTCAATGATCTTTACCTGCGGCATAGCGTATGCGATGTCGGTAAAAAATTTCCATCTGCGCGGCGCAATGGCGATGTTTATCTATTTTACGATGCTTTTTAACGGCGGGAAGAACAGGTACATATGACAGCAATACAGGACTTTGGAGTGATGTGATA